>PLBX01000542.1:275-22231 GCA_003135495.1 Acidobacteriaceae bacterium
ACTCATCCAGGTGGTTGCGATTGATGCTGGCGCTGCGGTTCGGGAATGGGCCGAAGCCGGCAAGATCGATTTGGAACTGCGTGCCTTCTTGCCGACCGATCTCGAGGGCAAGTTTTTGGCGGTGATCGCCACCGCCTCGAACAGTCTCAACCAACGCATCTATCGCGAGGCGCAGCAGCGTGGCGTGCTCTGCAACGTGGTGGACGTTCCCGAGTACTGCGATTTCTTTTATCCCGCTGTCGTTCGGCGCGGCGACTTACAGATCGCAATTTCTACAGCTGGGCAGAGTCCGTCGCTGGCGCAAAAACTTCGACAGCAACTGGAGCGGCAGTTCGGTCCGGAATATAGCGTCTNNCTGGGTTGAACAACTCGGGGAGACAAGAAGGCTCATTCTGGCAAGCGATCTCGATAAAGAGCGCAAGTTGGAATTACTGCACTCGCTGGCGAACAGGGAAGCGTTCGAAGCGGAGATCGCAAGGCTTCCGCAACTAAGCGCGGAACTGTGCGCGGGACTATGCGCAAAGGGTTAGCGCAGAGGATTAACGCAGAACGATCAGCGAAAAGCGGTCAGCACAGAAATTGAGGGGTCGAAAAAAAGATGAGTCCAAGAAATCTGAATGGGACAAGCGAGGCGAACATGAAAGGGAAAGTGTATCTGGTAGGCGCGGGACCCGGCGATCTGGAGTTGCTGACGTTGAAGGCGCTTCGACTGATTAAGAGCGCCGACGCAGTTTTGCATGACGATCTGGTCGCGCCCGAGATCCTCAGTCTGATTCCATCAACGGCGCAAGTGCACAACGTGGGCAAGCGCTGCGGCAGGAAGAAAATCTTGCAGGGCGAGATTAATTTCCTGATGGTCGCACTGGCAGCGTCGGGCCTGCGGGTGGTGCGGCTCAAGGGCGGGGACCCACTGATTTTTGGGCGCGCGGGCGAAGAGATTGAGTCTCTGCGCCAAAATAACGTTCCTTTCGAAATCGTTCCCGGAGTGACCTCGGCGCTCGGCGCAGCTGCTATTGCGCAGATGCCGCTCACGCATCGCTGGGCTTCAGACGCCTTGGTTCTCATTACTGCTCATCGAGCTTCTAAACACCGAACTAGCAAATCGAATGGCGCTAAAGAAGAAGGCGGCGAAAACAACGGCGCCGATTGGAACAAGCTAGCCGCCAGCGGCGCGACGCTTGTGATCTACATGCCGGGACAAAACTATTCAGAGATTGCAGAGAAATTGAGGGTGGCGGGAGTCGCCGGCGAAATGCCATGCGCCATCATCTCGCGGGCCACCACACAATATCAACGCACTTATCGCACCAACGTTTCTGATCTGCATCGCGCTCCGCAACTCGCGGCTCCCACTCTGCTGGTGGTTGGTGAAGTCGTGCGGCTGGCCGATCCGGCCGCGATCGTCGAGGGAATTGTGTTGCAGGACCAGATGCCTCGAGAGAATTTATTTCCCGCCATGTTGTTCGAAGAGATTCCAAATGCCAACTCAGTCCCTGGCGGAAATAAGGAGCGGAGAGCGTGATCACTACTGGTTTCAAGGACAAGATCGCTAGGTTGCATTTAGCTGCTGAGTCTTGGAGTCCGCAGCAGGTATTGGCTTGGGCCTTCGACGCGTTTGGCGATCAAGTCGCCATCTCGTCGGCCTTCGGTGCCGAGGGCATGGTGTTGATCGACATGGCTTTTCGTGTGCGAAGGGATTTTCGCCTCTTTACGATCGATACCGAATTCCTTTTTCCTGAAACTTATAGTTTGATGGACGGGATCGAGCAAAGATATCAAATCAAAATTGAGAGAGTCTTTTCGCTGCTTTCGCCCGAAGAGCAGGAACACATCCACGGAGCGTCATTGTGGGCGCGCGACGCCGACCAATGCTGCAATCTGCGGAAAGTTGAGCCGCTTCGCCGTAAGTTGAGCGAACTCGACGCCTGGATTACCAGCATTCGCCGCGATCAGACGTCGTTCCGTAAGTCCGCTGGAAAAATCGAGTGGGATGAGAAGTTCGGCCTGGTAAAAGTTAACCCGATTGCAGATTGGACTGCAAAACAAGTTTGGGAATATTTGCGCGAACATGGCGTCCCTTACAACTCGCTTCACGATCAGAACTATCCGAGCATTGGTTGCACGCATTGCACGCGGGCGATCCGTCCCGGGGAAGATCCGAGAGCAGGACGCTGGCCTGGCCTCGCGAAAACGGAGTGCGGTCTGCACGTCATTGAGCCCGTCAGTCCGACGCCTGAAGCAGAGACGTAGCGGCCGCGACGGCTAGTTACAGCCTTGGTTACAGCCTAGTTACGGCTATGATTCGGAGGAGCAAAAAGCTGGCCGCCCGCGCCCATATAGAGCGATGATGTATTGCTGCTCCTGAACGCGAAAGGCCGCCGCTCTGATTAGCAACGAAAAAGCTGGATACAACCGTTTTCTTCTGCTGGTCGCCGGCCTCGGCGGATTGCTTTACGGTGTTGATGTCGGCATTATCGCAGGCGCGTTGCCCTATCTGGAGGCCACCTCCGGACTGAATGCCGGTCAGCTCTCGATTGTCGTAGCTGCAGTTCTTCTCGGCAGCGTAATCTCAACCCTGTTTGCTGGCGCGCTCGCCGATTGGATCGGACGCAAGCCGCTGATGGCTCTCAGCGGGCTACTCTTTGTTTGCAGCATTCCCATCATCGCGCTTTCGCGCGGCTACGAGTGGCTGGTCATCGGGCGCTTGCTGCAAGGCATTAGCGCCGGACTGATCGGCGTTGTGGTCCCTCTCTATCTTGCGGAGTGTCTGTCGGCAGCGAGCCGCGGCAAGGGAACAGGTATTTTTCAATGGTTGCTGACCCTCGGTATTGTGACCGCAGCCGTGGTTGGCATGTACTTCAGTTTTCGCGTGGAAGAGGTTGCCAAACTTAACGATCCCGCTCGATTGTTTGCTTTCAAAGACACGGCATGGCGCAGTATTTTCTGGGTTTCGCTGCCGCCCGGAATCTTATTTGTAATTGGCAGTCTGATGGTGTCGGAGTCTCCGCGCTGGCTTTATCGCCGCGGAAAAACGGAGGCTGCCCGCGCCGCGCTCTTGCGCTCTCGCACCGAGGAACAATCGGCGGTCGAGTTGGAGGAGATGGAACAGGCTGTGGCGGCAGAAAAGTCCGCAACGGCAAACCTTCCGCCAGGGGCGAGCGCGAAAGTTCAGGGCTCGCTTCTTAAGCGAAAATATGTAATTCCCTTTCTGCTTGCCTGCGTGATTCTTGCCTGCAATCAGGCCACGGGCGTCAATTCAATTATTGGATACAACACCAACATTCTTCTGCAGAGTGGCCTCTCCGATCTCCAGGCGCATTGGGGATATGTTGCTTTTACGCTCGTCAATTTTGTGATGACGATTGGCGGCGTCGTTCTAGTGGATCGCAAGGGGCGCAAATTCCTGTTGTCCTTAGGGAGCGCTGGAATCATTCTCTCCCTGGTCTGCACCGGCTTTCTCTTTCGAAGGACTGAAAATTTGCGCGTCGATACCAAAGACGCGGTCCAATCGATGGTGGACTCTAACCATGCTGACTCTAACAGTGCCAATGAAGGCGCCGGCAAAAGGCCGGAACTTCTCTTCGATGACAAAACTGCGCATAGGCTACTCGCCGCGAGCGGCGATGCCGGAAATGCCATCATCAATCGTCCCACATCGCTCGTCGTCATTTACTCCTACGGAGACTTCCGCGCGGCAACCCGTGTAGCGCGTTCCGACGACCCTGCCGCCAAGCCCATCGAGATGTCGCGCGAAAGTTGCGTGCCCGCCAACAAAGTGGTCGCATTCTTCTCCAATCCTTTTGCCAACCTCGAGGTTGCGCGCAATGCTCCGCTGAAAATTGACAACGCCCTGGTTACTCCTGTCCCTAGTGCGCAGAATGGCTGGCTGGTGGCGATCAGCCTCTTCGTCTTTATGGCATTTTTTGCGATTGGTCCCGGAGTCTGCGTCTGGCTGGCGCTTTCGGAATTGATGCCCACCCGAATTCGCTCCAACGGCATGAGCATCGCTCTCTTGATTAATCAGGCTGTCTCGACAACCATTGCCGCCATGTTTCTGCCCACGGTCGGCAAGTACGGCTACTCGACCATGTTCTTCGGATTCGCCGCCTGCACCGTCGTCTACTTCATCACCGCAGCAGTCTTCCTGCCGGAGACGAAGGGCAAGACTCTGGAAGAAATCGAACAACATTTCGACCACGGCAAGCTGTAAGTTCTCTTCCTTAGTCACTTGATAGACTGATGAATTCACTTCAACGGGCGATATCGTTGATTATCAACCCACGGTTTCTTCGGTAATCACCAACATTACACGCACATGTGATGGTGGTCACAGCCGCCGGCCAACGAAGGCTTGAATATTACAAGTTGCGAATTTAATTTATAGGTTTATTCTCCTTGCGATGTTGAACCAATAAAAATCCGAACGGAGCTAAATGATGAAGAGCATCAAACTGAAAGTGGTTACGTCCGCATTAGCCTTAGCAGCAGTTCTTAGCTTTCCGCTTTCCGCGATGGCGGACGATGCGGCGCTGTACAAATCAAAATGCGCCATGTGCCACGGCGCCGATGGAGCGAAGATAGCGGCTCATGATCTCTCGTCTGCCGCCGTGCAGAAACAATCGGATGCCGATCTCGAAGCGGTGATTACGAGCGGGAAGCCGCCGAAGATGCCCGCATACAAGTCGCTGAAGCCAGAAGAAGTTAAGGGTCTGGTTACGTACGTACGCACGTTGAAAAAATAGCTGTTGAGCGCGTGGTGGCTGCTGCGTGTGGCGCGGACACTCTTGTCCGCGTGTGGGCAGCGCGCCAATGTCAACGCGGACAAGAGTGTCCGCGCCACACCGGGACTAACGGGTGGTTGAACGCGGCCGACGATCCGGCGCGGCTGAGGCTGAAGTGTGCCTGCCGCGAACAGATCGCAGCGATAGCGTCGAAATCGATGTCGTTGAAAAGGAGATTGGTGTTTCCATGAGTACTCGAGAAAGAATACGAGAGTGGTTGCAGCCAATCTATTTTTTGGGACAAAATCCGGTCACGTTGACTGGCGCCGTCATTACGACGAGCACGGCGCTCACTACCATCGCCTTCTGGTTTTACGATATTTTTCTCCCCGGTCCGCCTCATCCTTACATTGGCCTTCTCGTCTATCTCATCCTGCCGGGAATTTTTATTCTTGGCTTGCTGTTGATCCCGCTCGGCATCTGGATCCGGCGAAGGAAGTTGCGCCGGAGTGGTGAACTCCCACAGTCTTTTCCTGCCATTGATCTGCATTTGCCGGTAGTCCGGCGCACGTTGGAATATGTCGCGGTCGCGACCGTTCTGAATCTCCTTATTATTGGAACAGCCTCCTACCGTGGTGTGGAGTACATGGATTCCACGAATTTCTGCGGCAAGACTTGCCACACCGTTATGGATCCCGAGTACACCGCCTATCAAAATTCCCCGCACGCGCATGTCGCCTGCGTTGAGTGTCACATTGGCCCGGGCGCGGGATGGTTTGTCCGCTCCAAGCTTTCGGGGCTGAGGCAGGTCGTCGCGGTTACTTTTCACACCTATTCGCGGCCTATCCCTTCGCCCGTGAAGTACCTTCGACCGGCGCGCGAAACCTGCGAGCAATGTCACTGGCCGCAGCGTTTCACCGGCGACAAATTTCTCGTCAATACGAGTTATAAAGACGACGAAAAGAACACGCCGCAGACCGACGTTTTGCTCCTTAAAATCGGGGGCCGAACGTGGCAGGGTTCGGTCGGCATTCACGGGCATCACCTGGCGGACAATGCCCGAATTCGCTATATCTCGACCGATCCTGAACGCATGACTATTCCAGTGGTTGATTACACCGACGATCAGGGAAAGACAACCGAGTTCGTTTCAACGGATGCAAAGCCCACCAAAGCGCAGTTGGATAAGGGCGAGCATCGCGTCATGGATTGCGTTGACTGCCACAATCGCCCTACTCATGCCTTTGACCTGCCTGAAAACGCGGTGGACAAGCAAATGTCCACCGGACACATCAGTCCTGAGTTGCCCTACATTCGCAAGAAAGCGGTTGAAGTTCTGAAAGTCAATTACTCCGCGCGTGACGTGGCGCAGCAAAGTATCAAGGAAGAACTAAACAAATTTTATCGGACGAATTACCCGCAGATCTATCAGACGCGGCGGGCGCTGGTGGAGCAGGCTGGACAGGAGATATCAGCCATCTACCTTCGTAACGTCTTCCCCGACATGCGCCTCACTTGGGGCTCTCATCCAAATAATCTCGGACACAATGATTCCCCCGGGTGCTTCCGCTGTCATGACGGAAGCCATACCAGCGCCGACGGCCAAACCATTACCAATGATTGTTCCGCATGCCATCAGGTGCTGGCATCGGGTGAGGAGAATCCCAAAGTTCTAAGTGATCTGGGAATGAAGTAGCAAATTTATGGAATGGAATAATCATTATGAAACCCAAAAAAACGAACTCGCCAACAGGAACTCCGCTTCCTAGGGATTGCGTTTTAGAGGTAGTCTACTTTTCTCGATTTTCGTTTTTCGGTCTCTGCCTTCTTATATTTATTGCTCTCATACCTTCCAGCATCCTGGCGCAGACCAAATCCCCCAAGCCTTTAAAGCAAGATGAAACCTGCCTTGCCTGTCACGGGCAGGCGGGAATGAAATCAGAGAGCGGCAAAAGCATTTCGATTGAGCCTGCGAAACACGCGGCGAGCATTCACGGAATTTTAGGCTGTACCGACTGTCATACCGCCATTAAAGAGTTCCCGCATCCCGCCAAAGTAGCCAAGGTTCAATGCCTGACCTGTCACGCTGACGAGGCGGCTCATGCTAAGAGCAGCATCCACGGCTCGCTCGATGTTGCCAGCCAATCCTGCCACGGGGATCAACACGAAATAACTGCCGCTGCGCTGACGGCGCCCGCAAAATGCGCGCAGTGCCACGCCGATGAAGTGAAGGAATTCCGGCTGAGTGTTCACGGTCAGGCGGCGGCCAAGGGCGATCCGGACGCTCCGACTTGCATGTCCTGCCACGGGCCGGTGCATCAGATTCAAACTGCGGGCGAAGCAACGTCCCGAGTAGCGAAGAAGAATCTGCCCGACACCTGCGCCTCGTGCCACAGCAACCCGCAGTTTCTTTCGCGGCACAAAATTCCGTTTGCGCATCCCGTCGAACTCTATAAGCAAAGTGTCCACGGACGAGCCGTTGCCAGCGGAGACGGCGCCGCTGCGGTTTGCTCCGATTGCCACGGCAGTCACGGCATACTGCCGTCGCAAGACGCGCGCTCCAAAGTTAATCATTGGAACATCGCGACCACCTGCGGCCAGTGCCATACCGAGATCAGTAAAACGTATCTGGCCAGCGTGCATGGCCAAGCGATGCGGTCTGGCGTGTCTGGTGCCCCAGTGTGCAGCGATTGTCACGGCGAGCATTTGATTCTGGCGCCAAAAGATGCGGGATCGCTGGTGAACGCATCGCGCGTGTCTATGGCCACGTGCGCCCGCTGCCATAGCGATGAACGCCTTGAGTTGCGTTACAACTTGCCCACCGATCGCGTGCCGTCCTACGCCGATAGTTATCACGGTCTCGCCATGCGAGGAGGATCCCAGAGCGTTGCTAACTGTGCCTCCTGTCATGGTGTCCACAATATTTTTCCGTCCGCTGACGCCCGCTCCACGGTAAACGCGGCCAACCTGGCAAAAACTTGCGGAGCTTGTCACGCCGGCGCGGGTGGTCATTTTGTCATCGGACCGGTTCACGTGCAGACCGCGTCCGGTCCCGCGCACCCAGTCGTGAAGTGGATTCGATGGACCTATTGGGTGCTCATTCCCATGACGCTCGGCTTCATGATCCTGCACAACCTGCTGGACTTTTTTGCCAAGCTCCGCCGACCGAAGCCGGGGCACTCATCAAGCGCGAAAGTCACGCGGATGAATCTCAACTTCCGCATCGCCCACTGGGGCGTCATTCTTAGTTTCCCAACTTTGGTCTTTACCGGCTTTGCGCTGAAGTATCCCGAAGCCTGGTGGGCCCGTCCACTACTGATGTGGGAAGGCCACTTCGCCTTCCGCGGCGCAGTGCATCGCGGCGCCGCCATCCTGCTGGTGCTTTCAACCCTGTACCACGTCTTTCATCTCGCAGTAAACAAGCGCGACCGCATGTTCGTGAAGGCAATGCTGCCACAATTCAAGGACGCGACCGATCTGCTACAGGTCTTAACCTACAATCTTGGAATCACGAACGTTGCGCCGGAGTTTACGAAATTTAACTACGCCGAGAAGCTTGAATATCTGGCATTCATGTGGGGAACGCTGGTAATGACCGTCTCCGGCCTATTGTTGTGGTTCAACAACTTCACGCTGCGCTATTTGCCAAAGTGGGTTTCAGATGCGGCCACAGCCGTCCATTATTACGAAGCGTTGCTCGCCACCTTCGCGATTCTGATCTGGCACTCCTACATGGTGATCTTCGATCCGCTTGTCTATCCCATGGATACGGCGTGGCTTGATGGCAAGGTTCCCGCCGAGCATTACCGCCATTCGCGGCCAGCGTATCTGCGCGCTATGGAACGCGCGCACTTAATCGAGACTTCGATCGACCCAAAAACCTTGCAGTCTCATCCCATCGAGCCCACATCCCACGATCACGAGGGCGAACCGGAACCCGCAGCAGTGCTAGGGGACCGCGGAAGTGACATTCCTACCCCGAAGCCTTAGCAGGGCTAATAAAGGTCACTCAATCGCGCCGTAGAGACGGGGCTTGCCCCGTCTCAGCAGCTCCACGAATCTTCAATCCAATGGAAGATGGGGTATCGCTTTCGCCAGGGCGACCAAGCAATAGAGTCAAATTTGTAGGAAGCAAGAAGAATGGGCCGGCGGAGGCTGACCGGCCCATGACGGAGCAGCAATCAAGACAATTTATTTACGCTGCTAATCTACGCCGTAATTAAAGATTCCAAAGCCACGCGATTCGGAATAACCAGCGTAGAGCCATTCTGCTGAATAAGCCGTTGCTTCTTGAAGCCAGCGAAGAGACGGCTGACGGTCTCGCGAGAAGAGCCAATCATCTGTCCAATCTCTTCATGAGTTAAGGCCAGTTTCACCTGGCGTGGATTGCTGGCGGTCGCGTTCTCATCGAGCCATCCGACCAACAGCCGAGCCAATTTCTCGCTCGCCGAGTCCGAAAGGATCAGGTCACGGATTTCGCGGCAGGTGCAGGCATAATCGCTGCTGATGTGTTGCGTCACCCACAGAGCGATCTCGCCGTGAAGGCGCATTAGCCGCAGCAAGTCGCTATGGCGTAAAAAGCTAAGCTCGGAAGGCTCCTGTGTTTCGGCCGTGGCTTCGTATTGGCGTCCGGAAACTACTGCGGCGACGCCCAACGGACTGCCCGAATCGACCATGCGCAGAATCAACGTCCTGCCGTCGCTTCCACAAATCGACAACTTTACGCGGCCTCGGCGCACGATGAACACGCCGCGCGCAACTTGGCCTTCGGCAAAGAGCATCGCTCCCGTTGGATAGCTGGTAGTTAGCGCTTCGCGCTCCAGAATTTCCGCGATCGCTGGAGGAAGATCGTTAAAGGTTTTGTCAGCTGTTGCTGGCTTCTGCACTTGATTGACGACGTTTGTGGCCATTTGTTGCCTCCGCTCACTGTTACTTTGGCAACTGCCTCGCCATTCCCGTTCGATCAAGAAAATCGTTGAACTTATGAGACCAACACTAACAAAATGCATGGCTTATAGAAGCAATCCGGAAATCACGCAGATTTCGCTTGCCTGAGGGATAACGTCGAAAGTGGGTGCTTTCCCACAGCGATGTGTGATCTCCATCACCAACTCATTGGTTACATGACCATTGATTCGGATAGAAAATTGGCTATCCCAAAGTTGTATGAAGGGTGTTTAGCAGGGTGGTGCGGCTAAAAGGCTTTTCGACAAGCGTTACACCCGGCTTCAGTACGTCGCGATGTGCCATGAGCTCACCCGTATAACCCGACATGTATACGACCTTCAGGTTTGGGCGAGAAGCGGTCAAGCGATCCACCAGCTCAGGACCACTCATGCGTTTCATGACTACATCAGTCAGCACTAAATCTATTGGGTCTTCGTGGGATTGCGCCCACCCGAGAGCCGTTTTTCCGTCATCGGCCTCGATCACGGTGTAACCGTGCTCTTGCAGCAGCTGTCGCGTCAAGCTCCGCATAATCTCATCGTCTTCGACAAGCAGAATCGTGGATCCAGTCCGCTTAGGGCTGACCTTTTCCGACTCCGCCTTCGGTCTTATGCCGATCTTGTGATCGGCGTTCGGCAGATAAATTTTGAAGGTCGTTCCGTGTCCAGGTTCACTGTAGACCAGGATGTGTCCCGCGTTCTGCTTCACGATGCCATAGACCGTGGCCAAGCCCAGGCCAGTGCCTTTGCCCAGTTCCTTGGTGGTGAAAAAAGGTTCGAATATTTGCGTGAGCGTCGTCGTGTCCATGCCACTGCCGGTATCGCTGGCTATCAGCACAACATACTTGCCTGGTGCCATATTCTGATGCTGTCCGGCGAAGGTCTCGTCGAATCTTTCGGCCCGCGTCTCCAGAATGAACTTTCCGCCGCGAGGCATGGCGTCGCGCGCGTTCACTGCCAGGTTCACTACAACCTGATCGAGTTGCCCAGGGTCTGCCTCTACCACCGCCGCCGGCGACTTAGAAATCACCAGAATTTCGATATCCTCTCCCATCAGCGGACGCAGCAGCTTGCTCACGTCCTTCAGCCTCGCATTCAAATCGAGTAATTGCGGCTGGATTGACGAAGACCGGCTGAAGGCCAGCAGTTGCCGAGTCAAAGATGTTCCGCGCTCGGATGCTTTTTTAATATTCTCGACGTATTGCGAAGGTTCGGCAGCGGGATCAATGCGGTCGCGCAGAAATTCAGCGCATGCATTGATGATGCCCAAAATATTGTTGAAATCGTGCGCTACGCCTCCCGCCAGGCGGCCGATCGCTTCCATCTTTTGCGCCTGATGAAGATGCTTCTCCGCGCGCTTCTGCGCGGTGATGTCGCGTGCAATGGTCGATGCTCCGACGATGTCTCCATTGGAACCGCGCAACGGAGAGACTGAAAGGGAGACGTCAAGCCGCCGGCCATCCTTTGTGACTCGCACCGATTCGTGGTGCTCGACCAATTCACCGTTCGCGATCTTTTCCAAAATCTGTGGGATTTCGTCGGGGCGATCGGTAGGCGCCAGAAGAGATATGTTCTTCCCAACTATCTCCTCGGGAGTATATCCGTAAAGCCCCTCGGCGCCTTTGTTCCAACTGGTAACCGTACCGTTCAAATCCTTGCTTAGAATCGCATCTTCAGAGGAATCAACAATCGCGGCAAGCCTGGTTCTATATTCGCCCAGTTGTTCCGCCGTTTTGCGATGTAGTTCTTCGTTGGCCCGGCGCAGTTCCTCTGCCATCCTTTGCCGATCGCTGATGTCACGGATCGCGCTCAGCACGCAAATCCCCTTATCCGTAGTGACTGGACTAAGGCTGATTTCCACTGGAAATTCCGAACCGTTGCGCCGCCTGCCGTAAAGATCGAGATCCGCTCCCATTCGTCGAGTTCGCGGAGACCGCGAAAACTGCTCCCGATGATGGTGATGGCGGCCGCGATAACCCTCGGGCACAAGAATTTCAACTTTTTGTCCCACCAATTCCTCGCGCTCATAACCAAACAATTCTTGCGCTTGCGAGTTGACCTGGACGATAGTTCCATCGCGATCGATGGCCACCACAGCGTCGGGAAGGGCCTCCAAAAGGTCGGATGACAACGCGACCACACTCATCATCGCCAAAGGCGGAGAGTCAGAATTGTGTTTGTAATCAGAGGAATCCTCCAAGCCACAGACTCCACACTTCTAGTTTTTCGCTGTAAGTTACAAATCTAGTCCGAAGCGAAAGATTCTGTAAAGGCGGTCTCCGATTGATGCACCCGCCTGTGGCGCAGCATAGCGCCCTTCAACCATGTGACGATCATCACATTCTCCAGTGACCCGGAACGCTGTCTGTATCCTTCTCCAGCTTTAATCTAAGCTCAGTCGTAGGCGCGAGTTCGCCACCTAGAAAAATTTAGTTCCAGTATTGAATTAGGCCCCGACTAACAGTTTCGCGAGGAAACATGCATGGCGAATGAATCCACGACGCAAGCGGGCGTACAGTCCGTCTGGCAATCGAAACACGTCTACGCCATGGCGGTGATCTTCCTGGCTGTGGGATTGGCGATCGGCTATCTCTTCCGCGGATCTCAATCGTCTGCAGTGGCAGCACAACCGGCGCCCGCTGCCAAAGCCCAGCCGTCGAACGCCAGCGGCGGGCGCGTGCCCAGCCTCGAAGAAATGAAACAGATGGCCGACAAGAAAGCGGCCCCGCTGCTCGAAAAGCTGAAGACTGATCCCATGAATAGCGCTTTGCTGGTTCAGGTCGGAAACATCTACGAAGGCACTCACCAGTTCAAGGAAGCAATGGGCTACTTCGACAAAGCCGTGCAACTTGATCCTAAGAACGTCGCGTTGCATGCTCAGCTAGCCTCATGCCTCTATTACAACGGTGATTCGGATCGAGCGATCGCTGAGTTGCAGCAAGGTTTGCGTTATGACCCCAAGGACGTCAACTCGCTGTTCAATCTGGGCATGATCAAGTGGCAGGGCAAGCAGGATAACAAAGGAGCGGTGGCCGTGTGGAAGCAGTTGTTGAAGTCGAATCCTCAACTTAGCGCCGACCGCAAAGCCACCGTAGAGAAATTAATGGCCGACGTACAAATGCAGGGTAAGAGTTAGATCACAGCGTACTAAAGAATATTTGAAGGAGTATTAGCAATGGCAAGGACAATAGCAGGCACCAATCGACCAACTTCCGGTTCCATTTCCATCGCACAATGGACGAGCGTTCAGGCGTACACACTGGCAGTGATCTGTCTGCTGNNGTCTGCTGGTGGGAATCGCCGGTGGCTGGTTGATCCGCGGTTCGCAGAGCCCTGCCGCTACCGACGCGAGCGCATCAGCAACTACTCCGGCGGAGGCGACTGCTGCCCAAACGCCAACTCCCGCCCAAATGCTGAAAATGGCCGAAACGCAGGCTGCAGCGTTGATCGAGAAGCTTAAATCGGATCCCGCGAATGCCGAATTGCTGCAGAATATCGGCAACATCTATTACGACGCACAGCAATTTCCCACTGCGATTGATTACTACCAGCGCGCGCTGAAAGTCGAACCAAAAAATGCGGGCGTTCGTACCGACATGGCGACAGCTTACTGGTATACCGGCAATGCCGACACCGCCATCGCCGAATTTCAGAAGTCGCTCTCGTACGAACCCAACAAGCCCAACACATTGTTCAATCTGGGTATTGTCCAATGGCAGGGCAAAATGGATATCGACAAAGCGGTTGCCACGTGGCAGAAGTTGCTGGATACAAATCCAAATTACGAAGGCAAGGACAAAGTGTTGGAGTTAATAGCACAGGCGAAAAAGCACTCCAGTGTAAAACCCGGCACACCGGCCAAGCCACTGTCCTAGTTTACTGTTAAGTCTACTGTCATAGTCTAAAAATAGAACCCTCCAGGACTCCCAGTTCGGGAGGGACTTCTCGCCCGTCGTTAGCGGTTAAATGCCCCCACGCGGGTGAAGTTAACTCAGCCAGCTCGAGGTCGTCGAAAGCACGCCAAAATGATAGTCACTCGCTTGGGTGAGCCGCGTCACCAATGCTGTGTGATGAGTGAAATCCCCGTTGAGCAAGCCCTGGCTGCGTGATTTAGCCCAAAGGTGCGCTACTGCCCGGTAATCATCACTTTCTAAGTGGCTTTGCTTTCCTCCATTTAGCTTGTAGACCTTTGTGGCGCGCTGCTTGCATTTGAACACTACGAACAGGGAGAGGACATGGCCGTGGAGTCACTTGGAATCGCCCGCAAGACTTGGCAAACCATCGCTTCTATAAAGACCGGCGTCGTTCTTCTAATCCTCGTGGTGATTCTGGCCGCAGCTGGAACCATCGTGCTGCAACGGCCCGTCACCGAGCCCGACGAGATGCAAGCCGCCTATTCCCCACACGTCCTTCGAATACTGGACGCGGTCGGACTTACCGATGTCTTTCACTCCTGGTGGTTCCTCGGTCTGTTGCTTCTGGTCAGCGCCTGCATCATTGCCGCATCGGTCGAGCGCTTTCCTAATTCGTGGCGATATTTCTCGCGTCCTTATAAATATCCGGATGAAAGTTTTCGTCGCGCCTCTCATCCTCAAAAATCAATTCCCATCGCCGACGAAGAATCCGGCCTGGTTGCGGCGCAGCGCGCGCTTCATGCCATGGGATTTAAGCCCGAGCGCATCGTGCGCGAGGATCATTTCGGAATTTTCGCCGAACGTCACAGAATCTCAGAACTGGCCGTTTACATCGTTCACGCCAGCCTGCTGCTCATTTTCTTTGGCACCATTGTCGACGGCTTCTGGGGATGGCGCGGCACCCTCAACCTCAACGAGGGGCAGACATCGAACCTCATCGAGTTAAGAGATGGCAGCACGCGCAAGCTTCCCTTCGCCATCCGCTGCGATAGCGCCGGTCAGGACAACTATAAAGATGGCACGCCCAAGAAATGGTGGTCCGAGCTTGCAGTGGTTGCAGACGGGCGCGACGTAAAGAACAAAGAGATTGTGGTGAACGATCCGCTTCTTTACAACGGAGTCCGTTTCTATCAGTCAAGTTATGGACCGAATGGGAAAGTGGATAAGCTTTCGCTCGTCGCGGTTCCCAGCAACGGGTCCGGAGCAAAGGAGGAGATCGGCCTCGCCGTGAATGACACGGTCGCGCTCGATTCCGATACCACAGTACGCTTTGCCGAGTTCATCCCCGACTATGCCGTGCGCGATGGGCAGGTTTACCGCAAATCGAATGAGCTGGAAAATCCAGCAGCTCATCTCGTCGTTACTTCGAAGAGCGCGGGTAAAGACAAAGACTATGACGTTTGGCTCCCGGCGATAGACGGAGTCGCCGATAACTCCAAGGCGCCGTACATGCTTCAGGCTACCGATCTGAAGATGGGCCACTTCACCGGATTGCAGGTTTCGCACGAGCCGGGACAGTGGGGAGTGTGGGGCGGCGTGGTTTTGATGGGCATAGGACTGGCATTCGTTTTCTACGTCATTCACATGCGCTTTTGGATAGTTCCGGTTTGCGACCCGAAAACCGGCAAGTCTTCCTTATGGATTGGCGGAAGCGCGAATCGCAACCGCGATGCGTTTGAGCAGTGCTTCAACGAATTAGTGACAACCGCAGAAGTTGAACTAAAAAACATTTCGAAGACCTCTCCGAACGAGCGGGTCGCTAGCGTCGCCGAGCAACGAACCGGCTCATTGGAGGCTTTTTAATGGCACGCGCAAAGGCTGAACAACAGCAACCGGCAAGCGGAACGACCCTGATCGTAATGGTCGGACTGGCCATTGCGTTCCTGCTCTTCATGGCGTTTCTTAATGTTGTCAAGAGCGGCAATCTGCTCAACGAATCCAACCTGCTTTTCGCCGCGCTGATCTTTTACTCGGGAGCAGGAGCACTCTATCTCGGGTTCGGAGTCACAGGAACTGAGTCCTACATCAAGGCCGCGTCGATTGCCACCTGGGCGGGTTTAGCTGCAAACACCGCGGCGGTCGCCCATCGCTGGTATGAAGCTGGACATCCTCCATTTGCCAGCGTTTACGAAATGTTGCTTAGCTTCGTGTGGACATTGGCTGTGCTCACGCTTATAGCGGAAAAGAAATATCACGTAAAGGTTATCGGTACGGTCACCATGCCGGTGGCGATCGTCGGCGTGGTGCTCATGCAATTGTTGCGCACCGACGTGCATCCACTGGTTCCCGCGCTGCAATCAACGTGGCTTCATGTGCACGTGACGCTGGCCATGCTGGCCTATGCCGCATGCGCCCTAAGTTTTGCTTTGGCAACGATGTTCCTGATCCAGGACAACATGAAGACCGAGACTTTTCTTACCGTAACCAGCGCCAGCACACTCGCCATTTATGCCAGCGTGGTTCTAACGCGCTTCGAAAAATGGGGAGGCTTGAGCCTGGTAGCTTGGAATCCCGAAAACAAAGCAGAGGTCTTCATCTCCAAGGGCGTGCGCCTCTTCGTCACCATCCCTGACCTGGGTTGGATAATGGTGCTGGCTTTGCTCGTCGTCGCGGCTCCGCTGGTGTTCTGCGGAATTGCGAAGTGGAAGAAAAATGACAGCTTTCTTGTACTCGCCAATCGTGCCGTCTTCCTCAGTATTCTGATCCAGGTGATGGCGCTGGTGATGTTCTTGATGCGCGCCCGCGACGGCCGTTATCCCTCGCTCGACGCCGATGGATTGTTTCCCACCAGCCTCGCCGCTAGCCCTTTTATTCTCTCCGCGCTAGTCGGTGGAATATTTATCTCGCTTCTGTACCTCTTATTGCTGTGGCGCCGCAAGGATCTGGAAGCTTTGCTGCCCAGCGCGGTTGAACTCGATCGCATTACCTATAAAACGATTTGTCTGGCCTTCCCGCTGCTTACTTTAATGATCGCTGCTGGAGCCTACTGGGCCAACCAAACTTGGGGCTCGTACTGGAGCTGGGATCCTAAAGAAACCTGGGCAGCAATCACCTGGCTCGTCTATGCCGGCTATTTGCACATGCGCATCACTCGCGGATGGCGCGGCCGTCGCGCTGCATACTTTGCCATTCTTGGATTTGTCGTCGTAATGTTCACTTTCTTTGGCGTGACGTACCTGCTGCCAGGATTACACGCGTATGCTTAGCCGCTCTCCATTCCGCCCGCATGCATTTGCTCCAGAGGCTGTAAACAGTGTCGCTGTAGGCCGTCCTCTTGGGAACTCGCCGGATGACCGCGCGAGCACTAGTATTAAGCATGCGACGACCGCAAGCTTGGCACGACCGCCGTCGCCAGAGGAAGACTTCCGATTGAGTACCGTTCGCGTCAACTGGCAGCTTAAGGCGATGTTGCCCGTAGTCTTCGTCCTGCTAGCCGGATTGCTGCTATTTATCGTCGCAACCGTTTCCTTTCGCGATCCGGAACGCCACGCAGTGTTAATTGTTGCTGGCGCTGGAGCAATCGCCATCTGTGGAGTGTCGATCGGCGCGCTCGCCTATTTCATCCAGCGGCCGATGGTCGAACTGCAGGAGAAAATCGCGCTGGTCAGTGAAGGCAATCTCAACGTTGCGGTCGACTTTGCCCGCCGCAACGACGAAATCGGAGATCTCGGCCGCAACTTCAACCACATGCTCCAGCAACTGCGTGACAGTCGACAGGAGATTGAAGTGCTCCATCGCACCCAAATGTCTCGCGCCGAGCACCTCGCGACGCTCGGAGAGTTGGCCGCAGGATTGGCCCACGAGATTCGCAATCCGCTGGCAGGAATTGCGGGAGTCATCGAAATCATCGGTCGCGATCTGCCTTCAACCAGTCCCGCGCGCGCGGTGGTGAAAGACGTTCGCCAGGAAATTACTCAGATCAATCGCATCTTGACCGATCTACTCGAGACCGCAAGGCCACATCCGCCACAAGTTTGCCTGAGCAATCTCAATATCACGGTGGAACACGCCGTGATGCTGGCTCGCCAGCAGGTTCTTTCAAAGCCAATCCTGATCGAGTTGCAAAAAGAAAACGATCTGGACGAGGTCGAGCACGATAGCGATCAGATTCACCAGGTGTTTTTAAACCTGCTGCTGAACGCTGTTCAAGCCATGGAAGGTGGGGGCGCAGGCGTCATCCGAGTTGAACTTGGTTCGCGGGATGATTGCGCCAGTGTTACCGTTACCGATACCGGACGTGGCATTCCCCCGCAGCACATCGCACATATTTTTCGACCCTTCTACACCACCAAGGGAAACGGCACAGGCTTAGGGCTTTCCTTGGCTCGGCGTATTGTCGAAGAACATCATGGCCGCATCGAGGTGAGCAGCGTCGTAGGGAAGGGAAGCAAGTTCGAGGTGCTGCTTCCGTTCCGGGTGCCTGTCGCTCCGCTCGCAGAGGAAGATCGCTGACATTTTTCGCTCCACATATCACCCTGGCTCGATGATGTGAAGTCCCCTGACGAGCGCGAAATGACGTTTGTTGAACGTGGCTACGCGGCTGCCACGCTCCAACGCAGCGGCGGCAACGATTAGGTCATAAGCGCCAATCATCTTGCCCGAAGACTGCAATTCCGCCCAGATTCGCGCATGTTCATACGCGGTCTGATCCGTGTACGGAACGACAGGCAATGCGGACATCACAGTCTCAAGATATTTTCGCCGTTTTGACTTGTGCGGTTCGGTAGCACGTTCCACTCCGTGCCAAAGTTCAGCTACCGTGATGGCAGCGATCTCGAACTGGTCGTTGGCAAGAGATGCGACCCAGCCTGCGAGATCGAAAGTACCTTTTTCCCCGCGGATGATCACATCCGCATCGAGCATTATCGCCATTTGTCAGCCGGCGGTACGAGCTTTCGGCGCGCCGTTTTCAGATCGCGGCGCCACGCTTTAGCGGTCTCTTCCGTTAGGTTTGTTTTCGCCAGGGTTGCGGCAAGGTCGCGTCCAGAGCAGGTCTTCGCATTGTCCGGCACCAACCGGGCGACAGGAGTGCCATTCTTCAGTAGTACAAAAGTGGCGTTTTGATAATGAGCGCGGTTAACGCAATCCGCGAAATTGCGGGCCGCCTCGGTAACACTGATAGGGGTTTCCTTCATAATCAGATTATCATAGTATCATGGTATCTGTAATCTGGTCTATTGCCGCGGGTTCTCAAGCCCAAGCGACCTCCGGCGGGCTCTGCCCCAGATGGCTGACAACACAGTTCCAACCAACTCCCATCCATTCGTAGTAAATTAATCACCGATGGCCGCTGAGAAAATTATGATCGTCGACGACGAGCGCTTGGTGCGCTGGTCGCTGCGCCAGAAGTGCGAGGAGTGGGGATACTACGTCATCGAAGCTGATTCCGGCGAGCCCGGGCTTAGGCTGGCGCAGCGCGAATCGCCCGATCTGGTGCTGCTCGATGTTCGTATGCCTGACCTTACGGGCATCGAGGTGCTCGATCAGCTTAAGAAAAATGGCGACGCGCGCGCGGTCATCATGATCACCGCCGATCCCCAGCTTGACGACGTGAAGGCCGCGCTCAAACTTGGAGCTTACGATTTCATCGGGAAGCCGGTTGACTTCGACGAGCTTCATATCACCATCAAGAACGCCCTCGAGGCCACCAGCCTGCGCACTGAAGTTCAAGCTCTTCGTGGTGAGGTGCGGCGCGGAGCTGGCTATGACAGCGTGGTCAGCGTCTCNNGGCACTGGCAAAGACCTCATCGCCAAGGCGATTCACTATGAAAGTTCGCGTCAGGACAAACCTTTTGTCGCGATCAACTGTTCCGCCATTCCCGAGACGCTGATGGAAGCGGAACTTTTCGGGCACGAAAAAGGCGCATTCACCGACGCGAAGCAGATGAAGAAAGGCCTGTTCGAGGCGGCTGACGGCGGAACGCTGTTCCTCGACGAAATTGGCGAACTGTCTCCTCTGCTGCAAGCGAAACTGCTGCGCGTGCTCGAAGACCAGGTAATTCGCCGGGTTGGCGGCATCAAGGATATGCAGGTTGATGTGCGCGTAATCGCGGCCTCCAATCGCGACCTCGAAAAGGCAGTGCGCGAGGGACAGTTTCGTCAGGACCTTTATTATCGCCTCGCCATCATTGCGATTTTTATTCCTCCGCTGCGCGACCGCAAAGAAGACATCATGCCCTTGGTCGACTTTTTTATCGAACGCTACAACCGCAGATTCAAGAAGTCGATTCGTGGTGTTACCGACGAGACCCGCCTCCTTATTTTCAGTCATAACTGGCCGGGCAATGTTCGTGAGCTGAAGAATACCATCGAGCGCGGCATGATCCTGGAAGACGAGCCGTTCCTGCGACCCGAGTATCTGCCGTTTTCCGTCGGCGAATCGGGCGGTCGCACTGTCTTTGAACGAACTTCGCCCCCCGACGGTGGACAGACCTTGCCCAACGGCCGCACCCTCCCGCGGCTTTATATCCCACAAGGCGGAACGTCGCTCGAGGAAGTGGAGCATGCGATGGTTGAGCTGGCCATGCGCCAGGCCAACAGCAATCAGACTCACGCCGCGAAGTTGCTGGACATCAGCCGCGACGCACTGCGTTACAAGCTAAAGAAATTCGGCCTGATTCGCGCCGATGAAGAGGTCTCCCAAACCAATTCCGCCGAAAACGGTGAGGGCTGATTTTTGCTTCCACAAGGCGATGCGTGGTTCACGTTCCGATGTTGCCAAGCATCCGCAGCTCGGTCTAGCATCTTCCGGCCTACCTTGACGAAATGACGTGGCGATTTAACAATCGTAAAAACCCCTTCCTGTTTCGAGATACGATGTTGAAACTCATTCATTCGGAAAACCTCGAATACAAGGAACTGACTAAGGTCGCATAACTGCACGTATTCCATCGGCCCACTTTTCCATCGGTGACGATACCAATGTAGGGCTTTGTCCCGGTGTAAGAGTAAAGCCGCTCTCGTATTTGTGGCCCCAAGCAATATTCCCATTAATGAATACGTGTACGTCCAATCCATGAGCAGTACTACACCAACTTAAGCCAAGGGCCATCATCGTCAAGGATATGTTTTTAGCTCCGGCCAAGTCCGATACTGGTCTGCCCAATACTTCAGAAGAGGAGGATAGGGCAAATGTGTCAGTAACAGAGAAACGATTGTTGCCGATCGATTTCGTTTTATATGGGGATACGGCTACGAGCGCAACCGTACCGCCATCGCCACTCAGTGCGGCTAGCGGTTCGCCGTTATATAGGAATGCACCCCCAGTCGGATCGGGAGCGGGCTCACCTTCCCTAAGATCACAAATCGTTGTAGCCGAAACTACAATCGACTGAACCGTGGGTATTGTTTTTATTTCCGCCCGATTATTATCGCCAATTTGATTGATGTTATTAGTTCCCGTTTGTTTGACTGAAATTGCACGAAGTTTCGTGCTCACTGATTTTGGCGAACACTCTGACGCCTTGCAAATCAACTTCGCACGTGGACCGGATAAATGCAGTTCTAACGGAGCCGTTCCCTTATAAGTTAGAGAGTAGCCAAGCGCTAAAGATACGGTTATTAGACAAACGATAAAACACATTATTAAAAACGGCCAGATTAGATTTCTTGTGTTTCTCTGCTGACGATACTGCTCCACTCCCACCAGTGCAGCGGCTTGAGACATTCGCTTCGTTCTCTGCTTATTAGATTTGTCTAGAAGAACAATTCCAACCAACAAGCAAATTAACGTGAATACTGGATTTAGGAGGAATGCGGGAAGTACATCGTGGAGCCTCACGAGAAGCTCCAATCTGGCGTAATTGTCCAGAGCGAACACCACCGAGTCAAATACAGGGAAACTGAGCACGGTAAACCCGCTGTAGCGTTCCAGTTGCTCGACGTATTCCATCGCACACACCTCCGCATCGATCTCCGTTTAGAAAAACAAACGGAGGATCTCGCTATCAACGCGGAATGGTACTCGACTGCTCAACCTGCGCCAACTGCATAACTCCGTTGTTTCATCACAAACGCACTGTGATCCCCATTACAGACGTTCCCCGGCAAACTTGGCGACAATAGCAATCGACCTGTAACCGGGCCGACGTGTGCCAGCCTGCAAAAGCCGGCCCCGTGATTGATTTTTGCGAGCTTTCTTGTCTGTTGTGAGTGTGTGTTAAGAGCTGAAACAACAGCTACTTGCGCGCAGCTCGAAGCCAGCAGCTCTTTGACAACGGTAGAAAACACTCTAGCCCTTAGCGTGAAGATTTCATGTGAGGGACCGTTTTCAAAGACCATATACACCAAAAGGGTAGGGGGAGGGGGGTGGGGGGACCTGGAAACAGGGCTACTACCGATAAAGAAGTCGACAGCCGCGGGCGAGGGCGCCCGCG
>PLBX01000548.1 GCA_003135495.1 Acidobacteriaceae bacterium
ACCGGGATTCCGGCCAGGGCGGTTGCGAACAGGGTTATGGCTCCAGATGCTTCTGCGCAAAAACCGCCCACAGGCTTCAGCTTCGTAATCTTTTGCCCCATGGTGTGCACGATGCGCCAGCCGCCGAAATAAGTTCCGGCGGCGATCGCGGCATTGGCGGCGAGAATAATGGGCCAGTGCAACTGCCCCCAGTTGCCGAGCATGTCTTCCTTGCTCATGAAACCGGCGGTGTAGAGGGCTCCGGCGACGATGCCCATGGTTTTTTGCGCGTCATTGCCGCCATGCCCGAGGCTATAAGCGGCAGCCGACAGCAACTGAAGCTTGCGAAACCATTTGTCGACTTGTTGGGGCGCTTTATTTCTAAGTAACCAAAAAATTCCTACCATGAAGCCGAAGCCCATAACCAAACCCATGATGGGCGCGACCACAATAAAGATCAGGGTCTTGTACCATCCGGCGGCAATGATTACGGAGGGAGCCGCCCGCCATCCCGCGTGGAGTGCTTCATGCATCATGGCTGCTCCCGCGTATCCGCCGATCAATGCGTGGGACGAGGACGTGGGCAGTCCCCACCACCAGGTGAGCAGGTCCCAGACGATGGCACCAAAGAGCGCAGCCAGCACGACGTATTGATCGACGGCATCGAGGCGAATCATGCCGCGTCCGATGGTCTTGGCTACGGCGGTGCCAAGTAAGAATGCAGCCAGAAAATTGAAACCTGCCGCCCATAGTACGGCGAGTTTGGGAGAGAGGACGCGAGTAGAAACGACAGTGGCAATACTATTAGCGGCGTCGTGGAAACCGTTGATGAAGTCAAAAATCAGTGCGACCAGCACTGTAATGACTACCAGCACAACTTCCGCATTCACCTGGAGTCGCTCCTGTGCGAGGGTGGCATCGGCGGGCTAGGCGCTCTTCAAGACGATGGCTTCGAGGACGTTGGCCGCGTCTTCGGCCTTGTCAGTGGCCATTTCAAGGACTTCGTAGAGCTCTTTCATTTTGATTAACTGGATGGGATCTTTCTCGTGTTCGAAGAGCTGGGCGATCGCTTTGCGGCTGATGGTATCGGCTTCGTCTTCGAGGCGATTGACTTCTTCGCAGTGGTCCATGACGTTACCATTTTTCTCGAGGAGAGAAACGGCTTTCGCTAGTTCTCCAGATTGCAGGACGAGAATCCCCGCCAGTTCCGCGGCTGCCGGGGGAGGCTGCGCGATCTTATACATTACGAGTCGCGTGGCAGCGGCGTTCATAAAGTCGAGAACATCATCGAGCGAGGAGCCGAGATGATGGATATCTTCGCGGTCAAAAGGGGTAATAAAGGTCTGGTTCAACTTGGTCATGATGGCGTGGATCGCCTTGTCGCCGCGATGTTCGATGGCCTGCATCTGCTCGACCTGCGTTTCCAAGTCGTGCGGATCTTCCATAATGCCGCGCAGCACGCGGGCACCCTGATTCATACAGCTTGAAAGCTCGGCAAGGAGCTCAAAGAACTTGGTCTCGCGCGGGATTAGACGAAACATGACACCGTTAGATGCTCGAAGGTTTAAGTCGAAAAAACTATCTCACGGCTGGGGAGCAGGGCGCAAGCGACGGCTGTCTTTTTGGTCTGTGAATGTATTCCAGGCCGGGCGGGGACGCCCGGCTCTCCACTAGTTCTATTCATTTCGCGCGGGGATGGGTTTGGTCGTAGACATTCATCACGTGCTTGACGGAGAGTTGAGTGTAGCGTTGCGTGGTGGCGAGGCGCTCGTGTCCGAGGAGTTCCTGGATGGCGCGCAGGTCGGCGCCCTCTTCCAGCATGTGGGTGCCGAAGGCATGACGCAGAGTGTGGGGATGTACGTCTGGTGATAGACCCTTGGCGACGGCGATTCTTTTGATGATGCGGCCCACGCTGCGGGTGGTCAGGCGTCCGCCGCGCTGGTTGATTAACAGCGCGGATGTACCTTTGATCTGGGTTGCGAGCTTTGGCGTTGTCGACGAGCTTTTCAAGGTGGCGATCAGTTGTTGACGCCACGGCAAGTAGACGCCCAGTGCGGCGATGGCTGAACCTCCGAAGGGAACGTAGCGTTCTTTCTTGCCTTTGCCGCGAATGAGGATGGCTTCGTTGCTTATGCTGATGTCTTCGAGATTGATGCCGACTAGTTCCGAGTTGCGAATGCCGCAGCCGTAGAGCAGCTCGAACATCAGGCGATCGCGTTTCGGGAAGGATGCGATCTCCGGCATTTTGCCGTCGAGCATGGAATTCATTTCTTCAATTGTGGGGACGCGGGGAAGTTTTTTGGGGAGGCGTGGAGTTGAGACGAGCTTAGCCGGATTCTGTTCGACTACTCCTTCTTGCGCCAGCCAACGATAGAGCGAGCGTACGGCGGCGAGTGCGCGAGCTACGGATGTCTTGCTCAGGCCTTTGTCATATAGGTGAGAAAGGAAGCCACGGATGGCGATGTGGTCGATTTTCTTCCAATCGCTCGAACCGACGTAGGCTGAAAAGACGTCGAGATCACCGGTGTAGGCCTTGATGGTGTGCGCCGAGGCGTTGCTCTCCCGCAGGTGACGAAGGAAGTCGTCGGTGGCGCGCTCTACGATAGTGCGGGGCTGCTTCATAAATTGGTGATTTTGTAATTTGGTAATTGGTAATTTGAAAGCTAGATAGAATTTCGCATCTGTCGATTTTTCAACTTACAAAATTAGCCGATTACTTATTACAAATTGCCTTTCGCTTTTGCCCTGGGATGATGCTTCGCAAAAACACTTTTTAGGCGGTCGAGGGCAACGTGGGTATAAATCTGCGTCGTTGAAATGTCGGAGTGACCAAGGATAGTTTGCACGGTTCGGAGGTCGGCTCCGTTCTCGACCATGTGGGTGGCGCAGGAATGGCGCAGCATGTGCGGGCTCGCATGGCGTCCTGAGGCTATGCTGGCTTTACCTACCAACTGCCAGACACGCTGACGGGTCAGGCGGCGACCACCAGTTCCAACAAACAGAAGCGGCGATATTTTTTTATTCACAATAACATCTCTGCCATCCTTCAAGTAGTGCTGTAAGGCTTGCTGGGCAGGCGCTCCAAGGGGCACCATGCGTTCTTTGTCACCTTTGCCGCGGACCAGGATATATCCCATTTCGAGTTTGAGGTCTGCAAGACGCGCGTCGGCAACTTCCGAAACTCGTACTCCCCCGGCATAGAGAAGTTCGATCATGGCACGATCGCGGAGGGCGAGCGCCCGACTTCTTTTCGATTCATTGTGCGGCGGCCTCTCTGCCAGCATGGTCTTGACTTCGTCGCGCGTCAGCGACTTTGGCAGTACCTTCCATTGTTTCGGCAGGTCGATATTCAGGGTTGGGTCTTTGTCGATTTTTCCGTCGAGCAGCAAGTGTCGATACAGTTGGCGAATGGCGGAGAGCTTTCTTCCGACGGAACGGCCATCGAGCGAGTTCGAAAATAATTCCTGGATGTATTCGCGCACGTCTTCCCGGCGAACTTTGCTGAGAACAATGTGGCGTGTCTCCAGGAACTTCGCGAATTGAACAAGATCGCTGGCGTAGGCGGCAATGGTCAGCTTCGCGGAACCCCGCTCCACTTGAAGGTAGTCGAGAAAGTCATCAAGCGTGCGAGCGTTGGCATTCGAGGCCATCTAGTAAGTATGAGATGCCGCCACGAACCGGCAAAGTGACGAGCGGGGTGCGGGCGGCCAGTGCAAAGTTAACCGCTTGCATCACGGACACTTCTGCTGCTCACCGATTGCAAGACGTCCACCGCGTAGAGCGCGCCGTCGGGCGTCTCTTCGTGCTTGAAGTAGGCGAAGACATCGCGGTCGGCGGTCAGATGTTCCTGAATGCGAGCGACCATAGCAGTGCGTTCTTCGACGGTATAGGTCGGCTTGCGATAGCGGTAGTAGGCGTAGTCGGCGGTGAGCACGTCGGGTGTGTTGCGCTCTTCCGTCTCCGCCACGCAGAGGGCGATGTTGCGCTCGCCCAGGGCTTGCCATGTGGCATCTGTGAACCAGGACGCATTGCGAAACTCGAAGGCGGCGCGCACGGTTCGCGGGATGCATTTCAGGAATTCAGCGAGAACAGCCTGGTCGGCTTTGAAGTTCGGCGGAAGTTGAAAGAGCAGCGGACCGAGGCGGCCAGCGCGCTCCAAGCCCTCCAGCGTGGAGAGAAACCGCTGCAAGAAATCTTCCGCGCTCTTCAGTCGCTTGATGTGAGTGATGACCTGATGCGCCTTGATGGTGAAGCGGAAATGCTCGGGAGTATCAGCGATCCAGTTCTGGATTGTTGTCTCTTTTACGAGTTGGCGAAACGTGTAATTGACCTCGACGGCGTTCAGCTTTGACGCGTAGAAGTTGAGAAACTTTTTCTGCGCCAGCTTTTCGGGGTAGAAAGCGGGCTTCCATGTGGGGTAAGCCCATCCGGAGGTGCCAACGTAAAGATGCGGCATAGCAGTCAGCGTACGTGAAATCGTACCTCTTCAAGTTTGTCATCCCGAGCACAGCGAGGGATGACAAGAACTGAGGCGGAGAAATTATAGCGCTCGGCGCTTTTGCGCGACCGACTTGCTCGTTGTCTTCCTGGTTTTGGCGGACTCAGATTTTCCGAACTCAGTTTTTCCGGACTTAGTTTTTTCGGCCTTTCCCATCAGCTTAGCGCCTTGTTTCGCGTTTGGCCGCACCCCGGATGCGGAAACAACCTTGCTGTTTTTTTCTTGTTCTCTTGCCGATCCTGCGCTTGAAGGTCCGCCACCCAGACCTGACAACTCCGGTAATTTTTGTTTTAGCTTCTGCACTGACTCGAATAAATCGCCCATTTTTTCGACGCGGGCGAGGACATCTTTCGCCTCGAAGACTAATCGTCCCGCATCTTTTTTCTTTAGCGCCGCTTCAACTTCTTCCCAGGTGACGGGCGTCGAGACGGTCGGATGCTCGCGGGCTCGCAGCGCGTATACCGATGTTGTCGTTTTGTGCTGATCGTTCTGGCTCCAATCGACAAACACTTTATTCGTGCGTATCGCTTTCTTCATATCGGAGACGACCAGGTCGGGATGCTCCTGCTCGAGCAGACGGGCCAGCGCGTGGGCGAAAGGCTTGGTCTGCTCGTAGCTGGTTTTTGTGTTCAGCGGAATATAGATTTGGAGTCCCTTAGAGCCGGAAGTTTTCGGAAAACTTTTTAGTCCGAAGTGATCGAATACTTCGCGAAGCCAGAGGCCGACCTGCGCACACTGCACGATATTCGCCGGAGGACCGGGATCGAGATCGAAGACAATCATGGTCGGCGTCGAAATATCGGTGGCGAGCGAGAGGGAGGGATGCAATTCGATAGAGGCGAGGTTCGCGATCCATACCAGCGTGGGCAGATCATTCGCAAGAAGGTAATTGACGTTACGATTGTTGCCCTCGCTCCAGATGGGGGCGGTTTTCACCCAGTCGGGACGATGCTTGGGGGCATTTTTTTCGAAGAAAAATTCCTGGTCGACTCCGCCGGGATAGCGCTTCATGGTCAGCGGCCGGCCAGCGAGGTGCGGCAACAGCGCGGGCGCGATGCGAACGTAATAGTCGATGACCTCGCCCTTGGTAAAACCGGTGGCGGGATAAAGAACTTTGTCCAAATTGGTGAGGTTGAGCTTGCGACCCAGCACGTCGACGATGGTGGGCGCTGACATGTATCAAAAATCCGCGATGCCCTGATATTCCGAATATGCAAAAGCAGTTCAGATGCCCTTTTTGTGGGGCGAGTTTCTTCTGAACTGCTTTTTTCAACGAAACGTAATCGATAGCTGCCGCTTAGCTATACAGATCATTCGTGCTCCGCCTGCTCCGGAACAAGACCGGGCGGTGGGGCAGGAATCGTGATATCGAGTTTCTTCACCGGGCCTAGCGAAGAAAGAGGTTTGTCAAACTCACTCACGTGTCCAACGACGAGGACCGCCATCTGATCGCGATGGAGATACTTGGCCGCCACTCGCGCGACATCCTGCTTTGTAACTTTCTCGATTCCCTTCTGAAAGTTTTCCAGAAAATCGAGCGGATAGCCATAAAACTCGTAGGCCATTTTTTCCTGCAAAACTTTTTCGGGCGAATCGAAACGGAAGACAAAGGAATTCAGAATAGAATCCTTGGCGCGTTTTATTTCCTCGTCATCGATGGGACGCTTGTTGAGATCAGCGATCTCTTCATCTAGCGCCTGTATGGATTCGTACGTAGTTTTGCTTTTGGTGCTAACCATCAAACGCAACATGCCGGGATGGTCCCATCCGGCTCCGATGCCGCCACCGACGGCGTAGGCCAGACCTTTGGTGGTGCGGATGTCGCCGAAGAGGCGCGACGAGAATCCGCCACCGAAGGCTTCATTGAAGACTGAGGTCGCAAAATAATCTGGACTTTTGCGCGTAATGCCGGGTGCAACCATTTGAATGTTGCTTTGATTTACATCGGTCTTATCGACCTCGTAATAAGCCGGCTTCGCGGGCTCTATTTTGATCTCGGGGTCGGCCGCTTTTTGTCCCTTCGGCCAGGAGCCAAACGCCTCGCGGAGTCGCGCTTCCATTTTTGCCGAGTCGAAGTCGCCGACGATGCCGAAAATAATGTTGTTCGGGTGAACGTATTTGCTGTGCCAGTCGATCAGATCCTGACGCGTGATCGCGGCGACGGTCGCATACTCTGGCGTTCGCGCATAAGGGCTGCTTGCGCCGTAAGCAAGTTTGGCCGCTTCCCTTCCCGCGACCTGCGCAGGATCGTCATTGCGCCGCGAGATGCCGTCGTATAAACCCTTCTGCGCAATCTCAATTTTGTCGGGGCGAAATTCCGGGTTCCTAAGGACGTCGACAAATACGCGGAAGACGTCGTCGAAATCTTCTTTGAGACAGGAAAAACTTGCGGTAGTGGAGTCTACTCCGCCACCGGTTTCTACTTTGGCGGCGCGTTGCTCAAGATAGTCGTCGAGTTGATCGCCGTTCTGGGTTTTGGTGCCTCCGGTACGCCACACTTCGCCGTAGACGTCAGTGAGGCCGACTGCTTTTGCGGGGACCGAAGTCTCGCCGCCGCGAATGCGAGCGGTGCCGTCAATGATCGGCAACTCATGATCTTCCTGCAGAAAGATGACCATGCCATTCGGCAACTGGATGCGCTTCGGCTGCTGCGGACGAAACTCGGGCAGCTTTGGAATCGGTATCTGCTGCCACGTCTGAGTTTGCGATTGAGCCTGCGCGGAAAGCTGCAGAGCGCTGCTGCACAAGCCTACGAGAAGGATGACAGCGAAACCAGAAGAGAGAGAGCGATTTAGTTTCACTGTCCACCTCCCTGCGGCTGCATGCCTTCGGCGGCGGGTGGGTGCTGGCCGGGCGGAGGCGGCGCAAATTCGATGATTCCTACGGTGCGATTTTCTGGTACGAAGGTTTCATTCGCCACGCGCCGAATATCCGCTTTAGTAACTTTATCGATGCGGTCGACGGAGCGGAAGAGTTCGCGCCAGTCGTCGTAGCGCGCCTGATTGAGGCCGAGGGCGAAGGCCAGTCCTTCGTTCGAACCGAGGGAGCGAATCAGAGTTGCTTTGGCGCGGGTCTTGATCATTTTTAATTCTTCATCCGAGATGTCTTCTTTCTTCAGCCGTTCAATCTCTGCGTGAATGGCGGCGGCCATTTCCTGCGGCTTGTGGCCGGGGATGGGAAATGCGTAGAAGGCGAACAGGTGCGGATATTTATTTCCGGGCAGGCCGGTAAATCCGGCCGAGTCGGAGGCAATTTGTTTGTCGCGAACGAGCGCCCGATAGAGTCGGGACGTGCGTCCATTGGACATCAGGTCTGCGATGGCATCGTAGACTTGGTCATCTTTGCTGCGGTAGTCGGGGCGGTGATAACCCTCAAGATAGAGCGGCTGCGATTGCTCGTGCAGAACGACAGTTCGTTCGGAATTCTGTGGCGGCTCGGTAGTGGTTGCGGTGTCGGGCTTGGGACGCGAGGGAATGCGAGAGAAGTATTTCTCAACGACCGGCATCGCCTCGGAAGCTTTGACGTCTCCGACTATGACGACAACCATGTTTGAAGGGACGTAATAGGTATTGAAGAAATTCTGCGCGTCAGTCGCTGAAAAAGAATTCAGATCGGAAATCCATCCTATCGTCGGACGATGATAGGGATGCGCGGCAAATGCCTCTTCCGTAAATTGCTCAAGCAGACGCCCGACGGGATTACTGTCGGTTCTCATGCGGCGCTCTTCGATGACCACGTTGCGTTCTTTGTAAAACTGGCGCATCACGGGCTGTATGAAGCGCTCCGATTCAAGATAGGCCCACAATTCCAGACGATTGACGGGAAACGAGTAGTGGTAAGCGGTTTCGTCGTAGTCGGTAAAAGCATTCATACCCTCGCCGCCCTCGCCTTCAACGATCTTGCCGAACTCATTGTTATAGGGGGCGGAAAACTTATCAGCTTCGGCGATAGCATCTTTCCAATTTTGTTCGAGTTGTTTGAGTTTTTGTTCGTCGCGGTCGACGGGCTTATCGCGCTCGGCGAGGTAGGCTGCGTACGCGGCCTCGACTTTTGCCAACGCGGCTTTTTCTCCGGCGTAATCGCGAGTGCCAATGGTTTCTGTTCCTTTGAACGCCATGTGTTCGAACATGTGGGCGAGACCGGTTTTGCCCATGGGATCCTGCACGGAGCCTGCGTCGACGTGGGTGAAGAACGAAAAGACCGGGGCCTCGGGGCGCTCGCAGATGATGATGGTGAGTCCGTTGGGCAGCTTCTTTATGGTGGTGTGCTTCTCGAATGATGCGAGATCCTGACCGAGTGCCAGCGCGCACAACACGAAACAGATGATGATTGTTTGTATAGAAGATATGCGGAATTTCATCCTGCCTCCACGACGGAACATGACACGACGCTAAAAATTCGACGTTACGTGGTGGTGGGGAAGGTTGTCAAACGAGCGGCGTTGGGAAAATAGCGGCGCTGAAAGTAAAGCGCAACATTGACCAGCATAATCATGACCGGCACTTCGACAAGTGGGCCGATGACGGCGGCGAATGCAGCGCCGGAGTTGATGCCGAAAACAGAAATCGCAACAGCAATGGCAAGTTCAAAGTTGTTGGAGGCAGCGGTGAATGACAGCGTAGCAGTTTTCGAATAATCGGCCCCAAGCTTTTTCCCCATGTAAAACGACACCAGGAACATGACCACGAAGTAGATGAGCAGTGGTACGGCTATACGCAGCACATCGAGCGGGAGGCGGACGATGTAGGCGCCCTTGAGCGAGAACATCACCACAATCGTGAACAGCAAGGCGATCAGCGTTAGCGGGCTGACGCGGGGAACAAACCTGCTGTCATACCATTCCCGCCCCTTGCTTCGAAGCAGCAGAACGCGAGTGACGAAACCAGCCAAAAAAGGGACGCCCAGATAAATGAAAACACTCTTTGCGATGTCCTGGACGGAGACGTGAACGATGGCACCCTGCAGGCCGAACTTTGCAGGGAGAACGGTGATAAAGAGCCATGCATACGGCGAGTAGAAGAAAACCTGGAAGAGCGAATTGAAGGCGACCAATCCAGCGGCATATTGTGTATCGCCGCTGGCCAGTTCATTCCAGACAATGACCATGGCGATGCAGCGAGCCAAGCCAATCAGGATCAGCCCAACCATGTATTCAGGGTAGCCGCGCAAAAAGACTACGGCTAAGACGAACATTAGAATCGGGCCGACCACCCAGTTCTGAATGAGCGACAGACCAAGTACGCGAGTGTTGCGGAAAACCTCGTGCAGGTTCTCATAGCGCACCTTGGTAAAGGGCGGGTACATCATGACGATGAGACCAACTGCAATTGGGATGGAGGTGGTGCCGATGCTGAAGCGGCTGAGAAACGACACGGTTCCGGGCACTCGCCATCCCAAGAAGACCCCGATGAGCATGGCGGCGAAGATCCACGCGGTNNGCACTTCGCTGTTTCTGCCGTCGTTATCGTGTACCTTCTAATTCTCTTCGTTGTCATCATTGCCGCTCGTGCCTTGTCATTCCCGCCCGATGCGATCCACTTCTTTTTTCACGGCGAGGCGATCAAGCGCTGTTAAGGGCAGCGCAAGAAGGAGATTAATTCTACGGTCGAGGATAAAAAACGCATCGCGGTAGGCGCGCGTGATTTCGGAGCCGTTTCCCTTGACTGCGGCGGGATCGGGAACTCCCCAGTGCGCAGTCATAGGCTGTCCCGGCCACAGCGGACAGGTTTCCTTGGCAGCGTTGTCGCAAACCGTAAAGAC
>PLBX01000143.1 GCA_003135495.1 Acidobacteriaceae bacterium
GCAGCCACCGTCTTCTTGTATTCGCGCGCCTTGGCAATGGCTTCTGCTTCGTTAACCGTCAGCAATTTGCGATCGCGCATCACAACACGGCCGCCGATCATCACCGTTTGCACATCGCTCCCCTTCAGCGCGTAAGCGATCTGCGCATAAATTTCATACATCGGCACGGCATTTGGTTCGTCGAGGCCAATCAGAATCAGATCCGCTTTCTTGCCTTTATCGAGTGACCCAATTTCATTTTCCATGTGCAGCGCCCGCGCACCATCGATTGTCGCCATCTCGACCACGGCGAGAGCATTCAGAGCCAGCGGATTCATCTTTGAAATTTTCGCAAGCTTCGCCGCGAGGTCGATCTCTTCCATCAGATCGAGATCGTTGTTGCTGCCTGCCGGGCCATCGGTTCCGAGCCCAACAGCGATGCCTGCGGCCCGCATCTCGGGCACGGGCGCAATTCCGCTCGCGATCATCATGTTGCTCGACGGATTATGCACGCACCCTACATTGTGTTGCGCCAAAATCTTGCGATCCGTCTCGTCGACAAAGATGCAGTGTGCAGCGATGACATCGGGGCCAAGCACTCCGATCCGTTCCAGGTATTGCACCGGCGACGCCCCATTGTTCTTCTCACTGTCTTCCCATTCTTTTTTCATTTCCGCCATGTGAATCAGAATCGGAGCATGGTACTTTCGCGCCAAAGCAGTCGCGTCCTGCAGGGTCTTCTGCGAGCAGGTATAAATCGAATGCGGAGCGGCCGCGGCATGGATCAGCGGATCCCACTGCCATTTCTTCAAGAATGCTTCCGTGTAATTCAGCATGGCGGCTTCAGTTTTATTGTCGGGCGATGGGAAATCAATAAACGTCTCGCCCAGCACACCGCGCATGCCTGCTGCCTTGGTTTCTTCAGCGACCGCGTCTTCGAAGTAATACATGTCTGCGAACGTGGTCACTCCCGAGCGAATCTGCTCGGCCGCTGCCAGCCGCGTTCCCCAGCGCACGAACTGCTCATTAACATTTTTCGCTTCCGCCGGGAAAATATATTTGTAGAGCCAGTCGCTAAGGGTTACATCGTCGTGCAATCCGCGAAATAAAGTCATCGGTACATGAGTATGCCCGTTGATAAATCCCGGCAGCACCAGCGTGTTCTTTGCATCAATTCGCTCGCGGCTCTCGTAGCGCGCTTCAATATCTTCCCGAGGCCCGACGGCCACGATCGTATCGCCCTTCACGACGACTGCTCCGTCATTGAAGATATGCCGCTGGCCGTCCATAGAGACGACAATGCCAGTGATGATCGTATCGGAATGCTCTTTAGCATTTTGGCCGTAGAAAAGAATCGAGCAGCAAACTTGCAACGCACAAATCACTCGCATCAACCGATCCACACCTTTATTCGTCATGCCTTCCCCTGTGTTCCTCTGTCTCTCCGTGACCTCTGTGGTAGCCTTTGCCTCTCACCGCAGCCCGTCCTCACCCTTAATTTGATCTTTCGACAGCCCGCCGACCCGAGCCAAAGGCCGCCCGCTATCCGTCACCGCAATCGCCACCACGATCTCGTTGGCACGTGGAGCGTCGCTGATCCGCACTTCCATGCCATCAAAATGGCTGCGAACAAATGCAGCGTCTTTATGCCCGAGTGGAATATCGAGCACTACTCCTAACCCTCCGCGTTTTTTGGATGAAGGAATCAGCGCCGCCCCTTTGCCCAATACACGCCGCACCGGCGTGCCCAACTTGGGATGTAGGATCGCCGCAGCGTGCTCCAGTTCACCGTTCTCGCCCACCGCAGCGGCCTTCCCGTAACTTTCGGCGGAGGGCCCGGCGATTCCAAGAGCCGCGACAGCGCGCTGCGTCAGCAGTTCGCCCAGTTCTTCGCCAATCGCCATCAACTCCGAGAGATCCTCAACGTACTTTCCCGCATACGGATTCTCAATCACCGCAACCGCCGCCGCGCGCCGCGTCGGCGGATCAACCTTCCTTCCCATCTCCGTCGACGTCTCTTCGACAAACGTTGCGATCTTCCGGATTTTAGCTTTCATCGCAGCCCGTCCTCTCCCTTAACCTCCGACGCCTTCAATCCGCCGACGCGCGCGTGAACTCGCGCGCCCGTTGTCATAACGAGTGCCAGCAAAATCTCATCGGCACGCGGAGCATCCGTGATTCCAATTTCCATCGCGTCGAAGTGGCTGCGGACGTACGAAGCGTTGATATGAGTAATCGGAATATCGAGCCGCGTGCCGGGCCCGCCAACTTTTTTTGTAGACGCCACGATCGCCTTCGCGCCTCCCAGTACCTCGCGCATCGCATAGCCGCCCGGAACATGCCAGAGCGCGCCGTGTTCCAGTTCTCCGCTCGCGCCAACGATCGCCCCTTTTCCGTAACCTTCAACCGCTTTGGGATTGCCACCCAGCGCTGCGACCAGCGACTTTGCCATTTCTAATCCGAGCGGCTTCAAGTCGTCCATGAAGTCTTCAATCTTTTCGACATAGCGACCAGCGTAGGGATTCCGGATTACAACCAGCGCCGCCGCCCGTCGTTGCGGCGAAGGCGACACTGGCCCGCCTTCATGAAATATCTCTTCAACCAAAATAACTCGCTTGCGAATCTGAACCTCAGGCATGAGCCGGACTCCAAATAAGACGTGAAACGTTTTCTGATGGCGCGCGTTTTTCCGAATCAAGAATACGCGTCGCACCCTGCAGATTGAGAGCGGCGGCGCGAATCAGGCCAGAAGCTTTGAGCCTCTCAGCGACATCGAGTCCGCGCTCCAGCGCAATGCCAATTTCGCGCTGGCTGAGTTCAGGCACCGACTGAGTGACCATACGCTCGCCCAGATCGCTATCGGGAGCAAGGTCGCACGCCCGAACGCGGCCGATGCCATGGTGTTCGGGCAAGTCCACTGCATTGGCTATGACGGTTGCCGCAGCATCAGCCATTGCGGCCGTCTCGGCAAGCACTGTAACCGCATCCGCAATGCCGAGCGAAAAACTTCGTCCGCGCCAGCCGCTCGTCGCGATGCCGCGAATCAGATCGCCATATCGAATTGTAGTTGTGCCGAAGAGCGAAGCTCGATCCGGACGTTCAACCATTCCCACGACAAAGGTTTCTTCATTCGCAAGATGCAGGGCGATATCGCCACCATCGTTCACATAAGCCTTGGAGAGCCTGGCGTTGGAAGTCATGGCCGCCAGAATTTCCTCCGCCACCGCACCCGCCACCGATGCCATTGGGGTAATGAAAATGTGCGCTGCGTAAGGCTTTACGGCCTCAGCCATCCGTCTGGCAATGGGGCCCGTGGGAAGCGGACCGTTTTGTCGCGCGGGCGATCGTAGAAAAATAAGTTCAGCGCACAACTCATCCAGCACTTGGACGAAGCGGGATGACGCCGCATTGTAAGCAGCATTAATTTCTCTGGCTTCTCCGAAAGCTTCCACGATGAGGTCGATAGGACCGTCATGCATGTGCAGACGACAGCCGTCGGGAAGCATTCTAATTTGAGCGCGAGTGCTCACTTTATTTTCTCCGCTAGCGGCCACGGATTATCGGGCCGGGCTCCGAGCCGCCGTCGAGTGTCCGCGTCGCGCTGGATGGAGCCGAGAGGCCGTACGTGATCCATATATCCTCCCAGCGTGGCGTAGTCTGACAATTTCAACGTGAACTCAATTGGCGCCACCAGCGCGGGAGTTGGGACGTATCCGAAAGCATCTTCCGGCATGCGGCTCACGTCAGCCATGATCGTAATTCCGCCGCCGGGCCAAACATAAACCGGAGCGCCTCCGCAAGTAACGCGAGTGAGCGCGTCGCGCACGGAATGCGTTAGCTTCACCGGATTCTCGGTGACGCCAGCGCGCAACGATCCTCCCGCGCCGCCCATGAACAATACCGTGCAGAGCGCAGGTTCGCAGTTTTCGCGAATGCGCGCCACCGACTCGCGCAACACTTCCGGCAGTTGTTTTTCTTTTGGATGGAGGTCATCGTCTAATTCAAAATATGCAAAGTGCTCACCGGTGGTACTCACCATCAGCAACCGCATGCCGGGCCGAGCCACCTCACGATCAAATGGGGCAAGGATTGAAAGCGGATCATCAATGTTGGTGCCGCCCCACGAAGTGCCCGGCTCTGCGACTCGAAAATATCGTCCCGGCGTTGATCGCCGCCCCTTAAGCTTGATGCCGGTTTCTGGAACGCCGAGCAATTTTCCGGCTTGGTGTTCTGACAAAACACCGGTGATGTGATCGTCCACCACCACCACGTCGTCTACTTTTCCAAACCACTGCTTGGCGAACATGCCGATGGTGGCCGAACCGCAGCCCACGCGCATGCGTTCTTCCTGCACTCCGTCGACAATGGGAGCCTTATCGGCTTGGACGACCACCGTCGCTCCGTCGTCAATCTTCAACTCGACTGCTTTCCGATTGCACAAGTTCAACAAGGCATCGCACGTGGCAGTCCCTTCATGTCGAGTGCCGCCGGTGAGGTGCCGCACGCCGCCAAGCGAGAGCATCTGCGATCCGTATTCGTTGGTTGTGACGTGTCCCACGGCCTCGCCCTGCGATCGCACTATGCTGCATTCCGCGCCCAGATGGCGATCGGTGTCGATCTTTAATTTCACGCCGCAGTAACTGAAAATTCCCTCGGTCACTACCGTGACCATATCCACGCCCGCGACTTCGGACGAAATAATAAATGGGGCAGGCTTGTAATCGGGATAAGTAGTACCGGCCCCGATGGCGGTCACAAATGTTTCTTCGCCGCTTACAAGGGCGCCACTCCACTTGCGCGATTTTTCAAGAAAGGGAACTACTGTCTCGCCCCGCGATACGGCTCCCTCCAGAACAACGTGCGGGTCAAGCCGCACCAGTTGGCCATCGGCGTTGCCGTAGCGATCGCACGAACCTGTTCTTCCGGGCTTGATGTAACACAACACCGGACAGGCATCGCAGCGAATTGCGTCGTCAGCCACGCGAGACTCCGGTTGTATTCTGATTTGTCGCCGCTTGAATCGCGGCCAGCACGCGATCAGGAGTTGCTGGAATTTTTCTTAGCCGGACTCCGATGGCGTCATGCAGCGCATTCAGAATCGCCGGGGCTGTCGGAATCACCGCCTGTTCGCCAATCCCTTTCGCTCCAAACGGGCCGACCGGCGAGGGATCTTCGATCAGTATCGATTCAACTGGAGGAATATCTCCCGCCGACGGAATTAAATAATCGTGCAGGTTCTCGCCTTTGCCGGGGAAGAATTCCTCCATTAAAGCCATGCCTAAACCTTGGGCCACGCCGCCTTCGATCTGTCCCTCGATCAGCGTCGGATTGATGGCGCGGCCTACATCATGAGCCGCCGTCACACGCAATACGCGCACCGTGCCAAGTTCAATATCGACTTCAATCTCCGCCATGTGTGCCCCGAATCCGTAGACGCAATAGGGAGAACCCTGCCCGTTTTCATCGAGCGGACTGGTTGGCGGATCGAATGTTGCCTCGCTGGTGATCACATATCCACGCTCATCAAGCGGCAAATCCTTGAGCATCAGCGCGTGTGATTCAGCGCCATCGCGAACAGTGATGCCCGCATCATCCCACACAAGACTCGCGCACTCGCATGCTCCCGCAAGTTTTAAAATCCCGCCACGCAATTTTTCGCCTGCCATCTGCGCTGCCCTGCCGGTCACGAGTGTCTGGCGAGACGCGGAAGTTTTGCCGCAATCCGGCGTGATTGCCGTATCTCCTGAAACTAAATCGAAGCGCTCAATGGGAGCGCCCAGTGCGTCAGCGCAGATCTGCGTCACAATCGTGTTCGATCCTTGTCCAATATCCACCGCTCCTTGATGTAGCGCGATTCGGCCATCGCGCTTCAATCCAATTCGCATCGTTGAAGGATTGGGCAGGGAAGTATTCCCGCATCCATACCACATCCCGGCAACGCCGACGCCGCGTCGCAGCGCACCACTCGGGAGCCGATTGAATTTCGCCGCTTCGCTACGCGCCGACTTCCATCTCGGGCGCAATGCTTCGAAGCAGGCGCGAATGCCAACGCCAGCGCCCAGAACCTGGCCCGTAACGGTCGGAGTCGTTCCGTCAAGCGCATTCAGAATACGGAACTCCAGGCGATCCATCCCGACGCGATCGGCCAGTTCGTCATAAAGTTGTTCTTGCGCAATGGCGGCCTGCGGAACTCCGAACCCGCGAAACGCCCCGGCTGGCACCAAGTTTGTGTGCACCGCGCGCGTTAAAGCTCGGTAATGCGGAACATAATAAGGACCAGAAGCATGAACCGGCACACGCGCCGAGACCGTCGGTCCCCAGGAGGAATACGCGCCGGTGTTAAAGTCGGCGGCGAAATCGAGCGCGACCAGTTTGCCATCCTTATTGCAGCCGCCGCGAAGGCGCATGCGCGCAGGATGCCTTTTTGTCGTCGAGACAATCGACTCCGTCCTCGAATAGACCATGCGCACCGGCTTGCGTAGGTGCCATGCAGCGATGGCGAGAAACGGCTGCATTGAAAGATCGAGCTTCGAACCAAATCCCCCACCCACTGCGGTCGGGATAATGCGAACTCGTTCGGGCGCGATGCCCAGAATCGCGGCGATATCGCTGCGATCCATGTAAGGAGATTGCGTGCAGGCTTGAATTTCGATCTGATCGCCGACGCGGCGCGCGAATCCCGCCTCGGGTTCAATGTATGCGTGCTCGACAAACCCAGTTTCGTATTCGGCTTCGGCGATTACATCAGCCGAGGCCATCGCGAGATCAACGTCGCCACGCACCACTCGTCCGCGCACCAGAACATTCTCTGGACGATGGTCGTGGATGAGCTCCGCGCCCTCCGCAAGCGCCGTATCAATATCGCGGATTGCCGGCAGTTCTTCCCATCTCACGGGGAAGTCCGCCACGTTCAGCGACTCGACGACCGCCGCATCGCCAACGATGGCCGCCACGGCTTCGCCGCGATAACGCGCTTCAGTCTCAGCAAATACGGGTTGATCCGCGAACTTGGCGATGACGCCGTAGCAATTTATTCCCGGCACATCGTTTGCAGTAAACACGGCTTCAATGCCGGGGTTATCGCGAAAAAATGCTTTGAAATCCTCAAAATGAAATCGCGCCCTATCATAAGGTGAACGAATCGCTCTTACCGCCAGCGCTCCTGCAGGAGTTTCGTCGGCACCAAAGACTTCACTTCCATCTATTTTTCTTTTTCCATCCAACCGGGCGAGTCTGTTTCCAACCGCGGCTCCAGCGTTCGGCGAGACGAACCACTCGTGAGCGCAATTCGTCGAAGCATCGAGAATTGCGGTGATGATTTTGCGATATCCGGTGCACCGGCAAAGGACGCCGCCGATTGCATCCATCACGTCGCTTTCGTTGGGCGAGGAATTCTGTTCCAGCAGCGCAGTTGCCGCTACCAACATTCCCGGCGTGCAGGCTCCGCATTGCGCGGCCCCGTGCGAGAGAAATGACTCCTGTAACCTGCGTCCCAGGAAGTCGCCTGAAGGTGACGTTCGCTCCGCTAATCCCTCTACCGTCGTCACGTCGCAGCCTTCCACCTGTCCGGCGGCGACGAGGCAAGCACACACCGGATCGCCGTTCAACAATACCGTGCAAGCTCCGCAATCTCCCGCGTCGCAACCCACCTTCGTTCCCGTAAGCCCTAGGTCATCACGCAATACACGGGAAAGGCGCTGCCACGGCAGGCTGCCAACAGTAACCGGCCGCCCATTCACGCGGAATGCGATGGGATCGATAATCGATTCCTTCGGCGCGTTTTGTGTCATTTGTTGAGTCCGATCCATCAACTCTTCTCCGCGCATGCGTTTACTGCGCGCCGAACCAATTGTAGAGAAGCTTTCATACGGTACTCTGCGGTCGCTCGAACATCATCGATCGGTGAGAGCGAAGCCAGATGTTCAGGACGCACCCTGGCTCCGAGATCGCGGTTGGCGGGCAGTCCAACCAACTCATGCTCTAGAGCGGGCAAGCGACGCGCCACAGCCGAGCATGATCCTACCGCGATTCTGGCGGCCAAAACTGTTTCTTCCTCGCTCATCTTTAACACCACCGCGACCATCGAGATCGAGATGACCAGATAACGGCGCGCTCCGAGCTTCACAAATTTCGAAGCGGCGTTCTCCAATTCGCGCGGGACCAGCACGGCGGACAACAACTCATCCCCTCTGCGGTGCGTCTTTCGATTTCCTACGATAAATTCTGCTAACGGCATTCTTCTCACGCCGCGTTGTGAAATTAACTCTACCTCCGCATCCAAGGCCAACAGCGGGGGAACGCCGTCGGCGGCGGGCGACGCATTGCACAAATTGCCCGCGACCGTACCGCGGTTCTGTATCTGCACCGATCCAACTTCTCGTGCCGCGCTTTTTAATGCATAGAGAGCTCGAGGAAGCGGCGTTCGAATGACGTCCGTCCAGGTCGTCAGGCCGCCAATTCGGATGTAGTCTGGCTCAGTCGAGATGCCGCGCAGATCGCCCAGTCCGGAAATGTCCACAACCGCATCTTGTACGACTCGCTCTCCGAGCGATGGATAAAAATCCGTTCCTCCGGACAAGATGCGAGTCGCACCCGAGGCCAGCAGAGCCGTGGCTTCGTTCACCGTTTTAGGTTTGATGTAAGACGCTTGGGTGGACAATTGAGTCCCCGAGTTAACTTTTCCTGGAGTGCCGACTGTCCGCTATTGTACGCAAACATGAGGGCTTTTAGTGTCGGGACGGGCGCCCGTCCTAGCCGAGCACAGCTCGGCCCGAAAAATGCTGCGGGGCGTTCGCACTGCGGCCTCGCAAGAATGTAATTGATTGGCGAGGGTCTCTGTGCAATCCTGTTCAGCGCAATTCGATGAAGCAAAAAATGGAGAATGCCGATGCGACTCAAAGTTGCGCTCGCCGTGCTCGTCAGTTCCTCCCTCGCCCTCTGGGCCGCGGATACAATCATTCCGCTCGACGTTAAGCTTGGGCTCTGGCAGATGTCCGTTACTCACTCCATGAGTGGCATACCCGCACTTCCAGCCGACACGCTCGCTAAAATGTCGCCCGAACAGCGCTCTCGTTTCGAAGCTGCCATGAAGCAAAGCGGCGCGGGCGAGCCAACTACAAACGTTCATAAAGAATGCGTCACCAAAGAAAAACTCGATAAGGATTTGGCGTTTAACGATAACCACAAGAATTGCACGCGTACCATCGTGAGTTCATCGAGCAGAAAACTTGAATTTAAGTTGCACTGCGAAGAAGAGAGAGGCAAGACCGACGGCACTTTCATATTGGAAGTTGTGAACTCCGAAGCCACCAAGGGCTCGATGCATTCCGTCACCAATTTCAACGGGCGAAACGTCAATATGGATTTTACGTTCGATTCGAAATACCTCGGCTCGGATTGCGGAGACGTGAAGTAGCACAAATCGAGACGTGGGTCCCGGCGCAAAAAAAAATGCGCGCAGCCCGAAGGCTGCGCGCTGGAAGGATTACTCGTAAGCTACCGACCGGCAGCCGCCATCGCCATTCCCTGCGACTGTGGCTGTGCGGCTCGTCCAACGTACGTCTTGTACGACTGGTAGACGCCGAACAACACTGTCATCAGGACGGCAATAATTGCCAGTCCGCTGATCGAGCTGAAGGTGGAGACAATCGCAGTCAATCCCGCCCCGATTACGTAGTTCGGGAATGACCACAGGAACACTTTGTGCCAGAGCACCAGCGGATTGCCACCCTCGCTTAGTCCGATGATGCTGGCTACCGGCGCCGTGTTTGCCAGGAAGTACGTAGCCGCGGCCACCACTAACGACATGGTATGTGCGGCTTCATGAATCCTGAACATCTGGCTATGGTAGGCCAGGTAAGCGAGTCCGGTTGCGTTCATCAAAGTGCATGCGTTGAATACAAACTGTATTGGTTTGGTTTTAATGCTGCCGGATGCGTAAGACTGTGAGACGGCTGCTGTTACAGCTACCAGCAGGCTGCCGAACAATCCCAGTTGAGTGACTCCGAGCAGAATGACCGGCAGATTTCCCGACATTGAGCTCGTCATCCAAGGTATTTTCACCTTGAGACGCGAACTCACTGCCGCTGCCGCTAGCAGGAGTACCAACTGTGGCCACGCTTGTGTCTGCCATCTGACGACTCCGAACGACAGAGCGCACAGACTAGCGACGGCCACCATTCCGATCATGACTTGGGCTTTAATTGGTAATGTGTTTGTCATGTAAGTCTCCGATATGGTTTTGTCGGTTGTCTAGTTGTCCCCATCGTCGCCGCTGCTGAGTGCTGCCACATTACTGGGAGCCGTTGACATGGCGCCCCAGACCACACTCAAGCTATTGAGCAGGTTAGAGCCTGCGCCCCAAACTACACTCGTGGCACCCCACACTACCGAGTTGCTTGTGATAGCGTTGGCACCCCAAACTACTGAATTTCCCCAAACCACCGAATTCGCCCCCCAAACAACGCTGGCGCCTCCGAAGGCCGAGGTGGATGTATTCACGATCGTGACACTACCGTTCGGGTTTCGGACTGCGGTCGGAGAGAGAGCTAATCCGTTCGCGAGATCCGTACTGTTAAGAGCGGCGTCGACATCCATATAGCCCGCCCCGTAGGTGAAGATGTCGGCCTCGTTGTTGTAAGTATTGCCCCAGCTATCGTGCGACCACGAGAACTGGGAGTACTGGCCGAAACCTTTCCAGGCTGTCTTCATCAAGGTGGCTTTCACTTGATCCGGAGTCAGCGCTGGATTGTTCTGCAACAGTAACGCCACCGCACCGCTCACCACCGGCGTCGCCATGCTGGTTCCGCTTAACACGAAGTACATTGGGGCGCCCGGAGGGGGTGGAGGTGGAGTTCCGGGAGGTCCAGGAGGTGCAGGAGCAGGCCCCACTTCGTACTGCGGATACTTTACGTCCAGCGTGCTGCCCGCGGCCCGCAAGGATACGAGTCGGTTGCCGGGTGCGACCAGGTCAGGTTTCACGACGTGATCGATTGCCGTCGGCCCTTTGGAGCTGTAGCTGGCAATCTTGTCGTCGACCCGCGACATCGTATTTTCAGTCATCGTCGCTCCCACGGTAAGAACGGCGGGATCGTTTCCCGGAACGCCGACAGTGACAAAACCCTGTGTCGGCGCATAGCGTCCGTTGTTGCCCGCAGCCACTACCACCACAATGCCTGCCTTCCACGCAGCTTCCACTGCCTGGTCGACTGGATCGAGGGTGTAGCTTTCGAACACCGGGCGTCCGAGAGACATATTGATCACCCGGATGTTGTAGGTGCTCTGCAGCTCGATCGCCTGTTCAATGGCAGCGATTACCTGGCTGTCGGTGCCGGAACCGTTCTGGTCCAGCACGCGCAAGTTGATGAGATTAACGTTCGGAGCCATACCGGCGTAGTTCGCTTGGTAGCCGTTGGCGTTGCCCGAATTAAGGCCTGAGCCACCGACGAGCCCGGCAACGTGCGTGCCGTGGCCGAAGGTGTCGGCAGTCGTGCTATCGCCAA
>PLBX01000569.1:0-5648 GCA_003135495.1 Acidobacteriaceae bacterium
CTTTCCCGCGACAACAACTGGACCACCGGTCGCCTCTACGAGCAGATCATCGCGAAAGAGCGGCGCGGCGATTACCTGGGAAAAACCGTGCAGGTGATTCCGCATGTCACCAACGAAATTAAAGCGGCTGCGAAAAAAGTGGCGCAGGACGTTGACGTTGCGCTGATCGAAATCGGCGGCACAGTAGGCGATATTGAATCCTTGCCCTTCATCGAAGCTATCCGCCAGATGCGTCAGGAGTTGGGGCGCGACAACACTTTATTTGTTCACGTGACTCTGGTTCCGTTCATAGCTGCGGCTCAGGAGTTGAAGACAAAGCCNNGATCGCTTCCTTTCGAAAGAAATAAAGTCGAAGATTGCGCTCTTCTGCAACGTCGAAGAAGAAGCGGTGATCACGGCAAAGGACGTTGCCTCAATCTACGAAGTTCCGGTGGTCTTCGCCCACGAAGAGGTGGACACGCTCATCTTGCGGCGCCTGAAACTGGAGGCAAGAGATCGCGATCTTTCGAAGTGGAACGATCTGGTTCACCGCGTCTACAACCCGAAAGACGTGGTCAAGATCGGCATCGTCGGCAAATATGTTGAGTATGAAGACAGCTATAAGTCTCTGAAAGAGGCGCTGGTACACGGCGCGCTGGCGCATAACCTGAAGTTGGAAGTAAGTTGGATTGAAGCCGAAGGCCTGGAGTCTCCCGATAAAGCAGACAAGACTTATGAAGCGCAATTAGAAGGATACGACGGACTGCTCGTCCCCGGNNTTTGGAATTTGCCTGGGCATGCAGACGGCTTGTATCGAGTTTGCGCGCAACGTCTGCGGACTTGCGGACGCGAACTCCAGCGAGTTCGATCCTGCGACTCCGCATCGCGTGATTTATAAGCTGCGCGAGTTGCGAGGCGTGGAAGAACTCGGAGGAACCATGCGGTTGGGCGCATGGCCTTGCAAGATTGAGCCCGGAACTTTGGCTTACAAAGTTTATGGTCAGACTGAGATCAGCGAGCGGCACCGCCATCGTTACGAATTCAACCGCGAGTACGAAGAGACCATGGTGGCTGGCGGGCTCCGCATTTCAGGCTCGACTCCCGACGGCACTTATGTGGAGATGGTTGAGATTCCCGGCCATCCATTTTTTATCGGATGCCAGTTCCATCCCGAATTTAAGTCGAAGCCCCTGGAGCCGCATCCGCTATTTAAAGAATTTATTGGCGCTTCGTACGCACACGGACAAAAGAGGAAAGAGTCGAAGGATGCGGCCGTAGTTGAAATGTTTTTGCGCCCGGAAAAAGTAGGAAGAAGATAAAAGATCGGGTCATCTAACCATCGGGCCATCGATTCCTGTAAATCCGACCGGTTTTTCGATCACCCGATGACCCAATCGCCCGATCACCCGATGTCCTTGTCTTTCCAAATCGATAATGTTCGCGTCGGCGGCGGCGACCTGTTCCTGATCGCCGGGCCCTGCGTGATTGAGAGTGAAGAGCACGCNNCGACAAGGCGAACCGCACTTCGGTCCGAAGCTTCCGCGGGCCAGGGTTGAAAGAAGGCCTGCGCATTTTAAAAAAGGTCAAAGATGAAGTGCACATCCCAGTGTTGACCGACGTGCATCAGGCAGTCGATGTGGCCGCCGTTGCCGAAGTCGTAGACGTGTTGCAGATCCCCGCATTCCTCTGCCGGCAGACCGACCTCATCGTGGCGGCCGCTCTGAGCGGGCGTCCCGTAAATATCAAGAAAGGCCAATTTGTTTCGCCATGGGACATGAAGCACGTCGTCGAAAAGTGCCGCGACGCCGGCAATAGCCAGGTGTTTTTGACCGAGCGCGGCTCCAGTTTTGGCTACAACAATCTCGTTGTCGACATGCGCTCGCTCGCCATCATGCGAAAATTCGCGCCCGTGGTATTCGACGCGACCCATTCGGTGCAGTTGCCGTCGTCGTCCCAAGGCGATGGAGACAAACCCGCTGCCAGCGGCGGACAGCCGGAGTTTATCCCCGTGTTATCACGCGCCGCCGTGGCGGCGGGCGTGGACGGCGTATTCATGGAAGTCCACGACAATCCAAAGGAAGCAAAAAGCGACGGCGCCAATGCCCTGGACACCCGCAACCTTCGTACCGTGCTCAAAGAATTGCAAGCGGTAAAGAAGGCGCTAGACGTGGCCCACGCGACCCCGTAAAACTGAGTCTCGTTTGTTCCTTTCTGAATCTGCTACCATTCCCGCGTCATCTGAATTTCATTGCTTATGCATTGGTGGGCATCGATTTCCGGAATCGTTCTCATTTTCGCCATCCTGATGGATGCGTTCGAGACCGTTGTCTTGCCCCGGCGCGTCCGTCGTACTTTCCGCATCGCTTCATTTTTCTACAAAAATACCTGGGGTTTCTGGACGCGCGTCGGTCTCCATATCAAGTCCGTGAATCGGCGCGAAGGTTTTCTGGCGTACTTCGGCCCGTTATCGCTGATCGTGTTGCTCTTTTTTTGGGCCGGAGGCCTGATTTTTGGATTCGCCTGCGTGCAATATGGATTTGGCGAACACGTTTCTCTGGGCAGCGAAAAAATCACATTTTGGAAGGTGCTCTATCTCAGCGGAGAAACTTTTTTTACCCTCGGTTACGGAGACGTCACTCCCAACAATTACGCCGCACGCATTCTGTCCGTGCTGGAAGCCGGCATGGGCTTCGCATTTCTCGGCGTTGTCGTTGGATATCTCCCGGTAATTTACAACTCATTCAACACACGTGAGATTGAAATTTCGCTGCTCGATGCTCGTGCTGGTTCGCCGCCGACTGCGGCGGAATTCTTGGGGCGATTGGGCTGTTGTCCGGAACAAACCGTACTCGACGAAATTTTTCGTGACTGGGAACGCTGGTGCGCCGACCTTTTGTCCAGTCACATTTCTTATCCAGTGTTGGTTTTCTTTCGCTCGCAGCATCCGAATCAATCGTGGCTGAGCGCAGTCACGGCAATGCTTGACGTGTCTTCATTGATCATTACGGGAGTGGATGGCATCCATCCCGAGCAGGCGAAGTTGACCTTCGCAATGGCCCGGCATGCGGTGGTTGATCTGGCCCAGGTGGTAAATGCGCAATACAGTCCTCACGATGCCGCGCGGCTTTCGGTCGAGGAACTGCGCCGATTGCGGGCGCATCTTGTCGAACACGGCGTCAATTTTTACGATGGAGCAGATGCCCCCGAGCGAATCGCGGCTCTCCGTGTCATGTACGAGCCATATCTTTTCGCGCTTAGCCGCCGGCTTTTGATGACGCTGCCGCCATGGATTCACCCTGAGAATAGAAAAGATAACTGGCAGAGCGGTCCGTGGGATCGTGCCATACAAGCACGGGCGCTGGAGCATCCAGGACATGCGGCCAGCGCCGCCGCTGACGATCACTTCTAAGGAGTCTGGTCTGTCGCGATCGCCCGATCATCCGGCCACCCGATGGCCCGATGTTTCTTCTCCTGCTAACATTCCTCCTTCATGAAGCATGTGGGTGAAAACGTAGTGCGGATCGAGGCTGAGGCTTTGCGGGCGCTGGCTGATCGCCTTGCGGGCGTGATGGCAGCCAACTTCGACCGCGCATTGGATCTCATGTTCAACTGCCGCGGCCGCGTGGTTGTGACCGGGATGGGCAAAAGCGGACTCATTGCGCGAAAGATCGCGGCGACATTGAGTTCGACTGGCTCTCCGGCACTGTACCTGCATCCGGTGGAGGCGTTGCACGGCGATCTCGGGATGATCGTGCGCGGCGATCTGGTGCTCGCACTTTCGGCGAGCGGCGAGACAGAAGAAATTCTGCAATTGCTGGCGACCATCAAGCGGCTGCAGGTTCCGCTGATTGCCATGACCTGCGATGAAATGACGTGCGATCAAACGACCTGCGATGAAACGACGCACGATAAAACGCGCAATGAAACGAGCAGCATTGAGAATGCGGGACCGCCAGCGGGCGGGGGCGCCCGCTCTACACGGCCTTCTACTCTCGCCTCCTCCGCTGACGTAGCTTTGGACTGCTCTATTTCCAAGGAAGCCTGTTCGCTTGGACTTGCTCCTACCGCGTCCACTACTACCATGCTCGCACTCGGCGACGCTCTGGCGGTCGCGCTTTCGGAGAAACGCGGCTTCAAGGAAGAAGATTTCGCTAACCTCCATCCCGGGGGAAAACTCGGCAAGCGACTGGCACGAGTTGAATCTTTAATGCACTCTGGAGACGCCATTCCGCGGGTCACGGCGCAAACAAAAATGCCGGACGTGATTTACGANNAATGACTACTGTGGTCGAAGGCGATCGACTGCTGGGAGTAATCAGCGACGGCGACCTCCGGCGACTATTGGAGCAGCGCGGCAAAGACACGCTCGACCTTACCGCGCAAGATTGCATGACGCGAACGCCGAAGACGATTGGCGCGCAGGAGTTTGCAGCGACCGCCCTCGCGCGCATGGAAGAGATGAAGATAACGTCGCTAGTAGTTGTTGGGGACAATCAACTCCTGCTTGGAATTGTGCATCTACACGACCTGTGGACGACGGAGATGGTATAGACCGCGCGTCTAGCAGAGCTGAAATTGACGTTAGAAAGCTGGAATTGAAGTGGAAATTTCAGAAGCGTCGCATCTGGCGCACCAGATCACATCCGATACGGTCATCGTTTGCTGGTGGGCGTTCGGACTCACATTCTGGTTGCGAAAGAAACCGCCTCGCGCGCGAGCGGCGCGGCGAGATCGCAGTTCGTTGATTGGAATGTTGCTTCAAGTCGTGGCGTATTTCATCGTTTGGTTACATCCTTTGCTCCGGAGGCAATTGCTCATTCCAGCGTCCGGATCTCAGCCGTTGGACTGGTTATTGGCGCTGGTCACGGTCGCAATTGCGATCGGTTCGGCATACCTGGTGAACAGCGCCGCGCGCCGCTTGGGCAAGCAGTGGTCTTTGACGGCTCGACTGGTCGAAGGGCATACGCTGATTCAGGACGGACCCTATCGCTTCGTAAGAAATCCTATCTATACAGGAATGTTTGGAATGCTGCTGGCCACCGGAATAGCGGCCGGCCAGTGGATCGCGTTGTTGGTTGCAAGTGTGTCGTTTATCTTTGGAACTTACATTCGAGTGCGTAGCGAAGAGCAACTGTTGCGAGAGGCTTTTGGCTCCGAGTTCGAAAAGTATGAGCACAAAGTTCCGGCGTTAATTCCGGGTGTCTATTGAAGCTTCGTATTAGGGCATCGCTTTAGCGATGCCGTAATTCTTCACAATGAGATGCCCCTTTAGGGGCCGTTTTACGCGTACCGTTCGTGCATGAAATCGCCAATCGCCGAATAAGCCGCTGCCAAAGTTTTTTCGTCAGGCAGGAAGACGATACGAAAGTGTTTCGTCCCTGGCCGCTGCCCAAAGCCGGAGCCGTGCACAACAGTTACGTGTTTTTGTCGAATGAGTTCGGTCACGAAGACGTCGTCGCCTTCCGGAATGTCGAGGCTGGGATAAGCGTAGAAGGCTCCGCGCGGCGCTACACAATTAACTCGCGGAGTTTCTGCACACCACTTCATGGTGAAATCGCGACGGCTGCGTAACTTGCGCTTTACCTCTACCAAGTGATCTTGTGGTCCTTCGAGCGCAGCCTTGATGGCGTACTGTTCCGGATGGTTGGCGCAGAGACGCGCACGCAATA
>PLBX01000569.1:5684-10955 GCA_003135495.1 Acidobacteriaceae bacterium
TCGTAAATCTCGTCGGCAAAAATAATCAGGTTGTGGCGGCGCGCTAACTCGGCGATTTTTTCGAGCGTTTCGCGCGTGATGACGGATCCAGTGGGATTGTTGGGATTGATTAATACAATTCCGCGGGTTCGCGGCGTGATTTTTTTCTTGATGTCGTCGAGATCGGGCTGCCAGCCGTCTTCTTCGTTCAAGTAGTAAGTGTTGAGACCAACTTCGAGTTTTGCCAGAACCGCTGAGTAGAGCGGATAGTCGGGGCAGGGAGTCAACAGGTCATCGCCGGGATTGAGCAACGCAGTAAGACAGATGTCGACAGTCTCGCTGACACCCGAAGTGACGAAGACGTCCTGAATGTTACTGATGCCTTTGCGGGCCGCTTCCCCGCGAATGGCGTCGAGCGCCTGCGGGATGCCGGATGAGCTTGAATATCCATTCTTGCCATCACGCATTGCTTTGTAAACGGCTTCGATCATGTGGGCGGGGGTTTTGAAATCAAAGTTGAGCGGGTCGCCGATGTTAAGTGGAAGAAGTTTGTGTCCCTGCCTTGCAACCTCATCGGCTACGCATGCGAGGTCGCGAATGGCGTAGCGAACATTTTCAAGGCGGGCGGCCGGGGCGATTTCACGGAGCTGTGTGATGGGCATAGGTACCTAAGAGCGTTAACCACAGAGGTCACAGAGTTGGCACAGGGGAACGCAGAAAAAAACAAAAAGAGTACGGAGCGAATGGGAACTTTATTTCCCTGTGCTCCCCTGTTTCCCTGTGCTCCCCTCTTTCTCTGTGCCCCCTGTGGTTAAGGTTTACTCCGGCCGGTCGATCTGGGCCTTCTGCAGCGTGTCCGAATAATCAATGTAGACCGACTTCCACTCAGTGTAGAAATCAATAGCTCCAATGCCGCCTTCGCGATGGCCGTTGCCGGTGGCCTTGGTGCCGCCGAACGGCAGATGAACTTCCGCGCCGATGGTTGGGGCATTGATGTAAGTGATTCCAGCCTCAAGATCGCGCACTGCGGAGAATGCTTTGTTCACATCTTTGGTGTAAAGAGAGGACGACAGCCCGTACTCTATGTTGTTGGCGATGGCGATCGCGTCTTCGAGATCTTCACACGGGATGATCGAAACCACCGGTCCAAAAATTTCTTCCTGCGCGATCCGCATCTTGGGATCGACGTCGGTAAAAACCGTTGGCTCGATAAACCATCCATGCTGATATTCGCCCTTGTCGAGCCGATGGCCTCCGGTGACTAGTTTCGCGCCTTCGTTTTTTCCGATCTCGATGTAGCTCAGATCGGTCTTAAGTTGATTTTCATTGACCGCCGGCCCCATCTCGACCGTTTCATCTAAACCATTGCCAACTTTAATTTTCTTCGCGCGCGCGACAAAGTTTTTAACGAACTCGCCATAAACGCTTTTTTGCACGATGATGCGGCTGGTCGCAGTGCAGCGCTGGCCCGTGGTGCCGAAAGCGCCCCACAGTCCGCCTTCGATGGCAAGTTCGAGGTTGGCATCGTCGAGAACGATCATTGGATTCTTGCCGCCAAGTTCGAGCGAGCAATGCTTGAAACTCTTCGCCGCCGTCGCCCCTACGATTCGTCCCACCGCGGAGGAGCCTGTAAGCGAGATGGCCCGCACGACGGGATGCTCGGTGAGCGGAGTGCCGACCTCGGTGCCGAACCCGGTAACAACGTTGATCACTCCCTTGGGAACACCGGCGTCGGTTAATGCCTGAACCAGATTGAAGGTGGAGAGCGGCGTATCCTGTGCCGGCTTGATCACGCAGGTGTTGCCGCAGACGATGGCGGGCAACAGTTTCCATGACGAAATCGCCATCGGAAAATTCCATGGCGTAATCATGCCGCAGACCCCGATCGGCTGGCGCACGGCCATGGCGAACTTGTTCGGCAGTTCCGACGGAACGGTTGGGCCAAACAGCCGCCGGCCCTCGCCGGCGTTATAGTAGGCGGCATCGATGGCTTCCTGCACATCGCCGCGTGTCTCTTTCAGCACCTTGCCCATTTCGCGAGTCATGTCGCGGGCGTAATCTTCTTTCCGCTCCATGAGGATCTCGGCAGCGCGGAAGACCATCTCGGCCCGGCGTGGAGCGGGTACCAGGCGCCACTTGGCGAAGGCGCGCTTCGCGGCATCCACGGCGGCGTCAACATCGGTTTTATTAGACCGTTGGAAGATGGCGACGACCTCGCGCGTGTCGGCAGGATTCCGGTCCTCAAAAGTCTGTCCGCTAGCCGATTTGACCCACTCGCCGTCAATGAAATTCTTGAAAACTTTAGTTTTGCTGGTCCCCCCGTCGATGACGGGCTTGGTCATGGTGTCGGTCGCCATATTGTCCTCCTGAGAAAAGCGCAGAACTTCCATGCTAACAACGGGGGTGCGGACGGGCAAGGCGGCCTCACAGCCGTATTGGAGAGGGGTCTTGTCTTATACCGTTGGGCCACGGCGTAACGGAGTCCCTTCCCAGTCACTTTCGTAACCCTTTTGCCCCATGACTATCGCTTAAATCCTATGCCTGCGGGGATATGATGGAACCAGTTTCATCGTTATTCTGCATCTCCAAATTTCTGACTAAGGCAGGCACGAGTTCGTGTCGAATCAAAATAAACCGGGAGTGTATGTCGCCTGGAAGACGGTGACATACCGCAGCATGGTTATGGCGCTGATCGGCGCCTTGCTGATCTTTGCCGCCGTATTGCAAGTTGCGTTTCCAAAATTCACCGACTCAGCAGTCAAGGCCGTCGGCCATATTTCTTCAGGATTGCTGGAAAAGATTGCAGGACTTGCGCCTCCTCTTAAAGGAGCCTCGGCAGCGGTGTCACAGCAGGCGCACTTTACCGCGCTCGACAGTACGGTCCGAGTAAGGAAAGGAAACGGCAATAGCTGGATCAATGCCGACTATAGCGTTCCCCTGGAAAAGGGCGATGTCGTACAGACGGGCGCCGAGGGCATGGCCAAGATTGTTTTCAATGACGGTACGAATTACACGGTTAAGCAGGATTCATTGATCGTCATCGAAGAAAACTCCGCAAACGATCAGCAGCAAACCAACGTATCAGTTGCGGTCACTACCGGAACGGTGGATCTTACGACGGCGACTTATGTTCAAGGCTCGAAGTCACAAGTAATAGTTGCAGGCGCAAAGGCTTCACTGGCGCCTGATTCGTCGGCCATGGTTCACAATGATCCCAAGGACGACCATCATGAAATCCTGCTGAAAAAGGGCGGCGGCGAAATCGAGCGCAATGGAGAAGTGGTTCACCTTTCGAATTGGGAGAAGGTGTCGTTTCAAAGCGATTCGAAAACTATGAACCGCGCCAAAGAAATTGGCCCGCCCACTCCGATCACACCCGGCAACATGATGCCGATTTTCACAAATACGGGGGAAAAAGCAAAGGAAGTAGACTTTGCCTGGACACCGATGCCGCATGCTGCGGGATATCGATTACGGATTTCCCACAATCCTTACTTCTCGTCTTTGTTGCTTGACCGGAAAGTTGAGACGGCCAGCGTAGTTGTTACCGGACTGCCGGTAGGCGCTTACTATTGGTCTATTCAATCCTATGACGCTGCCGGCAAGGAATCAGTGGAGAGCGAAAAGAATCGCTTTACTATTGTTGCCAAAAGCAAGGAAACGCTCGAACTGGCTCTGACCATCGATCCCTTCACTCAGCACGGACACGTGATCGAAGTGACAGGCACCACCGAATCGGGGGCGCGTGTCATGGTCAATGGCAAGGAAGTGCCGATCGTCGGCGACGACGGTACCTTCCACTATTTCACGCCCCCTTTGCCGAACGGGGAAAACCTGATTACGGTTACTGCGCAAAATTCAAAGGGGGCGGTGAATACGCACCAGGAAAAAGTTGTAATTCAGTAGAAGCTAGGTTTGTTTGGAACATTGCGGAAAGAAATACCGGTGCCCTAGTTACAACCAGTTCTTCAGAACATCCAAGTAGAATAGAACGCAACAAGGAAAGCGACTCACGCGATAAACGACAAGGCCCCAAGCTGCAGAACGAACTAATTTCCGGAAGAGAGAAGTAATCGATTATGTCCAAGAACGGTTTTCATAATGGCAACTCGCGTTCGCACAATCTGCGTTCGCTCTTCAGCATGTTCTCGAGCGACCTCGCTATCGACCTTGGAACGGCCAACACGCTGGTGTATGCGCGCGGCAAAGGCATCGTGGTCAACGAACCATCGATCGTCGCATTGAACAAAAACACCAACGAAGTCGAGGCCGTCGGCAAGGAAGCCAAAGAGATGCTGGGCCGCACCCCGGGCAACATCGTCGCTATTAAGCCGATGAAGGATGGCGTGATCGCCGACTTCAAAGTTACGGAGAAAATGCTGAATTACTTCATTCAAAAGGCCCACAATCGCAAGATGCTCGTTCATCCGCGAATCGTGATTGGCGTGCCTTCAGAAATTACGCAAGTGGAAAAGCGCGCCGTCATGGATTCCGCATATCGCGCCAAGGCGAGCGAAGTGCATCTTGTGGAACAGGCCATGGTGGCGGCCATCGGCGCGGGCCTGCCGATCACCGAGCCCAGCGGTAACATGGTGGTCGACATCGGCGGCGGCACAACCGACATCGCAGTAATCTCGCTTAGCGGCATCGTTTATTCTCGATCCGTGCGCATGGCCGGCAACCAGATGGATGAGGCCATCATGAATTACCTCAAGCGCAAATATAATTTGCTTGTCGGCGAGCGCACCGCGGAACAAATCAAGATGGAAATCGGCTCCGCCTATCCGCTGGATAAGCCGTTAACTATGGAAATTAAAGGCCGCAACCTGATTGAAGGCGTGCCCAAGACTATTACCGTGGATGACAGCGAAATCCGCGAATCTCTTAGCGAATGCGTTTCCACGATCATGAACGCGATCCGTGTGGCGCTGGAACGTACGCCACCGGAACTTTCCGCTGACATCAGCGACCGCGGAATCGTACTGACAGGCGGAGGCGCGCTGATTAAGAATCTCGACAAGCGCATCCGCGAAGAAACCGGGTTGCCGGTTTCGATTGCCGACGATCCCTTGTGCAGCGTCGTGCTTGGCACTGGCAAAATGCTCTCGGACTTCAAGTTGCTGCGCAAGATTTCGATCGAGTAAGCTTGCGAGTAAGAGCAAGAGGAAAGTGCGGCCTCTCGCTCCGCTCGGGGTGACAATCCTAGGCAGGTTTCGCTTGATGACTGCATCAAGCGGCATCTCATGACGGGTTTACTGCGAACTGCGAACTGAGAACTGAGAACTAACAACT
>PLBX01000422.1 GCA_003135495.1 Acidobacteriaceae bacterium
CCCCCGCCGTATCCCGCACCAGTTCACAATGAAAATAGCCAGGAATGCCGACTTCACAATCAGCACCCTCCCCACCCAGCGCCCGAATAAGCAAGAGTTGCCGCGCCGTCGACTTGAGCAAATCAGCCCCCCGAACCACTTCCGACACTTGCATTAACGCATCGTCGACCACGACTGCAAGCTGATACGCCGGAACATCATCGCGGCGCCACACCAAAAAATCCCCAAAATCTCTCCCCGCAACATAGCGCTTCGAGCCCAGGTTCAAATCGTTGAGCTCAATCTCCTCTCCATCCGGAACCCGAAACCGCCAATTCACTCCAGCCGGATCGACTAAATCCGCAGCATCCGCGCGATTTCGGCAAGTCCCCGGATAAATCAACTCATCGTCCCCATCATTCGGAGCGCTCGCTGCCTGCGCCAGATCTTTGCGCGAACAATAACAGGGATACAAAAAACCTCCAGCCCGCAACCGCCGCCAAGCTGCTAAATAGTGCTCCCGGCGCTCACTTTGACAGTACGGTCCATAGGCTCCTCCAACATCCGGACCCTCGCCCCAATCAATTCCGAGCCAATGCAAATCCTCGATCATGGCACGCGCAAATTCCGGACGCGAACGCTGCGGATCCAGATCCTCGTTGCGCAAAATTAAAGTTCCGCGCTGTTCAACACAGCGTTGCGCCGCCATCCAGAAAGTCCGCGCATGTCCGATATGCAGCAAGCCGGTGGGTGACGGCGCCAGCCGTCCCCGATAGTTGCAAAATGGAGTCTTGGAAGATGGATTCAAGGAAGCTTCATCCGCACCGTTGAATTCACCGGATCACAAAACCATTTTAGCGGCAGACAAATGTGCGCTCTCTGCCATTCTCAATCGTCAGGTTATTATCGAACTGTGTCCAAAGCTGAAATCGCTGCGAAGAAAAAACTCCAGTTATTGCGCTCCGCAAAGCTCGGCGAACTGCCATGGCTGGTGCATGGATTTTCCACCCGCGTCGGCGGAGGATCTCGACGCTATGGCGGCAACGCCCTGAATCTCGGATTCACCCCAGATGATTCGCGCGCTTCCGTGATGCGCAATCGCGAGCTTTTTCTGAAAGAACTAGCCGTCGCCAATGGACGCAAAACATGGCCGCTCGTCACGCTGCGGCAAATTCATTCCGATTTGATTTTTCGAGTAGACAGCCCGCCAGAAGGGCCATTAGCCGCCGACGGCCTTATTACAGATACCCCGGGCTTGCTAGTGGCTGTGCAGGCTGCTGATTGCCTTCCCATCATTTTGGTGGACAAGAAAAGAAAAGCGATCGGGGTGTTCCACGCCGGATGGCGTGGCACCGTAAAGCGCATCGTTGAAAAAGGCGTGGGCGAGATGCGTAGATATTTCCAGACCGACCCGAAGCACATAATGGCTGCGATCGGGCCCGGCGTGCAGTCATGTTGTTACGATGTGGGCGAAGAACTTCGCACTAAATTTCAAGCGCAGTTTTCGTACGCTGATACTTTGTTTCGCGAGGTGAAAGAATCTGATCCGGTGCGTGAGAAATATCCGCTGCTGTTTTTATCTGCCCGCGCTCCCGGACACAGCGACCTGCCAACCAAACTGTTCCTCGATCTCAAAGAAGCAAATCGAAGACAGTTGCTGGATGCGGGCGTGCCTGCGAAGAATATAGATACGAATTTCCCCTGCACCGCCTGCCATACCGAACTCCTGTTCAGCTATCGCGCAGAAAAAGGCAAAACCGGAAGAATGATGGCGGTGGCAGGCATCAGGCCAGAATGATGGATTGATTCAGAACATCGGATCATTCAAAAGCGGCTGAAGAACATTAAATCTCCAACCTTCGAATGATCCGATGATTCGGTTGATGATGCCCTCGCTGCCGCTCACGCCAGATCAAAAAGTAAAACTTCCGCGTCTTCCGCAGCCTTAATCGTCAACTGCTTCTCGCCGCTGATGGCTGCACCGTCTCCCTGCTGCAACTTCTTGCCATTCAACTCCACGGCGCCCTTCGCCACCTGCAGCCACCCATGACGCTTAGGATCGATCGACTGCGCTACCTCTTCGCCCGGAGCCAGCAATGTGACGAACAACTTCGCGTCTTGATTGATTTTTACAGAACCATCAGCTCCATCGTCCGAAGCAATCAGGCGAAACTTGCCGCGCTTTTCAGCTTCTGGAAAACTTTTTTGTTCGTAACCCGGCGTGTGGCCTTGCTTGTCGGGGAGAATCCAAATCTGCAGTAAATGCACCGCCTCATTCGCGGAAGGATTCGCCTCGCTATGCCGGATGCCGCGCCCGGCGCTCATGCGCTGCCCGTCGCCCGGCAGAATCACCGAACCCGTGCCCAGACTGTCTTTGTGCTCCAATTTTTCCGATAAAACGTAAGTAATAATCTCCATGTCGCGATGCGGATGCGTTGGGAAACCGCCGCTCGGCGCGACCCAATCTTCATTAATCACGCGCAGTGAGCGAAAGCCCATCCACTTCGGGTCGGAGTAGTCGCTGAAACTGAACGTATGGCGCGTCTTCAACCATCCATAATCCCCGCCACCCCGCTCCTGACTTGGCCGAATCGTAATCATAAATATCCCTCCCCGGTACGATCCCTCTATAGTCGTTATAACGACTATCTCAATCCATTTAGATGTGGTAAGCGTTGAAAAGATTCATACCGCGGGACGGGCGGGGACGCCCGTCTCTCCACCTGCTATGCTTCATCCTTGTAAAATCATGGAGCGACGGGCGTCCTCGCCCGTCCACCNNTTCACCATGGCGCAAGTCCGGCAAGGCTCCTTGGCCTTCCATCGCGATCTGGCTGCCGTCCTCCGCGAAAATCCCGATATAAAAGTCTATTCCGCCAGCCCCTTCGACCTCGAAGAGCGCCGTCGCCTGAAAAATCGCTTCGGCGGAGATATCGTCTACTTCTTCAACGAAGCGGCCTTTCACGCCAGCGAACAACTCGGTCTCCACCTCGACTTCCAGGTCGAAATCCCGGACGAAGAACTCCCCCGCCGGCGAACCGTGGTAGTCGGTATGCCAGAACGAAGCGACCGCGCTGCAATGTAT
>PLBX01000324.1 GCA_003135495.1 Acidobacteriaceae bacterium
GGAAAAACGAAAGTGGCGCACTTTAACGGTGCGCCACTTTTTTTGCCCTTACTTTTTCGTCCTCACTTTTTTGCTTTTAATTTTTTGGGCTCACTTATTGCGCTGGTTTATTCTTCTTCTNNGCCAGCAATTCGTCGGTCCGCTTTTTCAGTTTGTCGAACTCCTGGTACTGGGCCTCGGTTGGAGCAGAGTCGGCGAAGCCAGCTACTGCCATGGAGAGGAACGCGAGCTTCGCGTCGATTCCTGGAGCATAGGCTAGAGAATCTTCGCTGGCGCTGATTTTGAAATTGATCAGTGGGTCACGAACCGAGATAAGCTTGGCATCGAGGGCGGTTGCGCCGTCGAGCAAGACTTTCGAAGAATCATTCTCTACGAGACGCTTTTTGAGACCGGTCAACTGTTCACGCACATCCTGTATCTGGTTGACGGCGTCGTAAACGCGGTTTAGTTGCTCACGGACGTCCATCTCTAGCTTGAACTGCTTCTCGATGTCGGCTTGCGAGGTGGTCACTCGGGGATCTATTTTGACTTCAAAAGGAGCGGTTAGAGTTTTGCCGTTTGCGATCAGCCGGACCTGATAGTTGCCGGGCAGAGCCAACGGCCCTTTTGCGCCTTCGTTATATTCCCAAAGGTAATAGTTGGGGACTCGATTTGCCTCTTCGTAATGTAGATCCCAAACGAACCGATTGAGGCCTTCTTCGGGCTTGATTTGTTTTTCTGGCTTTTTGTCATCGGGATCCAGCGGCTCATCGAGCGGATCGGACTTTTTGCTCGAATACTTACGTATCACCGCGCCGGAAGCGTCGAGGATTTCGATTTTTACTTCTTGTTTAACTTCATGCTTCACGTCTTGCTTGACGCCATTCGACGATTCTTTTGAACCTTCTTGTTTTGGCTCGGGTTTCAGATAGTAATAAATGACAGCGCCATTAGGAGGATTCTTGCCGGCAAACGCCAGGCGGGACGGCGCTTCTCCGCTGTGCACTCGATGCGCGGTTGTGGGCTTGTAGAGATGCACATCTTCGCTAGCTACGGAGTCCGCGAATTGACGGAGTGGGGTGACGTCATCGAGAATCCAGAAGGCTCGGCCGTGGGTCGCGACTACGAGATCGTCGTTCTTGATGACCACGTCGTGCACCGGCGTGTTCGGTAGATTGAGTTGCATGGAGCGCCAGTTTGCGCCGTCATCGAAGGAGACGTAGATGCCGCGCTCGGTTGCGGCGTACAGCAGACCCTTTCGCTTAGGGTCTTCACGAACGGCGCGGGCAAAGGCTCCGTCAGGAATGCCTTTGCTGATGCGGGTCCATGTGGATCCGTAATTGGTAGTCTTGTAGATGTAAGGGGCGAGATCGTCGTTCTGATGGCGGTCAACGGCCACGTAAGCGGTCGCGGCGTCATGCGGAGAAGCTTCGATGAGGCTGATGCGGCTCCATTCGGCTAGATCTTTTGGGGTGACGTTGGTCCAACTTTTTCCTTCGTCGCGGGTGATTTGGATTAGACCGTCGTCAGTCCCCGCCCAGACGAGGCCCTTGGTTAGCGGCGACGGAGCGATAGTGAAGACGGTATCGTAATATTCGGTGCCAGTGTCGTCGACGGTGATCGGTCCGCCTGAGGGCTCCTGCTTTGATTTGTCGTTGCGCGTGAGGTCGCCGCTGATTGCCTGCCAGTGGGTTCCAGCGTCGGTAGTTTTGAAGACGCGCTCGCCTCCGTAGTAGATCGTGTTGGGATCTTGCGGCGAGGTGATGATGGGAGCAGTCCATTGGAAGCGGTGGTCTAGCGGCGCGGCGCCGCGGGCGTCGGTGAGTTCGGGCCAGACGGCGATGCTCTTGACTTGGTTGGTGCGGCGATCGAAGCGGGTGATGTTGCCTTGGTAGTCTCCGGCGTAAACAATGTTGGGATCGTTGGGATCGGGCGCGATGTAGCCAGCTTCGCCGCCTCCGACGGAATACCAGCTGTCGCGGCCGATGGAGCCTTCATCGCTAGCACTGGCGATGGCAACGGTTGAGTTGTCCTGCTGCGCGCCGTAGACGTAATACGGAGATCGCGTGTCGGTGGCTACGTGGTAGAACTGCGCGGTCGGCTGGTTGTCTTCGCGGGTCCAGGATTTGCCGCCGTCGAGGCTTAGAGTGACGCCGCCGTCGTTTGAAGCCATCATTCTTCTTGTGTTTTTGGGATCGATCCAGAGACCGTGATTGTCGCCGTGGGGAACTTTGATCTTATTAAAATTGCGGCCGCCGTCGGTTGATTTGAAGAACTCTACATCGGCAATGTAGAGCGTGTTGGAGTCCTGCGGATCAGCGATGACGTGCATGTAATACCACGCTCTTTGAAAGAGGCCGTGACTGCCGTTGACTAGATCCCAGGAGTCGCCGCCATCGTCGGAGCGGTAAAGTCCGCCATTTTCCTTTGCTTCGATGAGAGCATAGACGCGATCGGAATTTGCAGCGACGGCGATGCCGATACGCCCGTAGGGGCCTTTGGGGAGGCCGTGCTCTTCAAGATGTTTCCAAGTTGTGCCGCCGTCGTTGGAGCGATAGACGCCGCTGCCGGGGCCGCCGCTGGAGAGCGTCCACGGAGTTCTTCGCGCCTCCCACAGCGAGGCAAATAAAATGTTTGGGTTTTGGGGATCGAAGGCTATGTCGACGGCTCCGGTGTTCTCGTCTTTGTAGAGAACCTTCTGCCAATTTTTGCCGCCATCAGTGGTACGGAAAACTCCGCGCTCGGCGTTAGGTCCGAAGGGATGGCCAAGAGCGGCTACGAAGACGATATCGGAATTGTGGGGGTTGACGATCACTTTGCCGATAGCACGCGAATCTTTGAGGCCGATGCTCTTCCAGGATTTTCCAGCATCGACTGATTTCCAGACACCGTCGCCGTGTGAGATGTTGCCGCGGATGCAGGCTTCCCCGGTGCCGACGTAGACGACGTTAGGATCGGAGAGAGCGACGGCTATGCTGCCGATGGAGGGAGCTCCGTCTTTATCGAAGATAGGAGACCATGTGTTCGCGCCATCGATGGATTTCCAGACTCCGCCTCCGGTGGAACCGAAGTAGTAGGTGCTGGGATCGCCCGGGATACCGGCGGCGGTTAGGGAGCGTCCGCCGCGGAAGGGGCCGATAGAGCGGTATTTCATTCCGCGGAAGAGCGGGTCGCCTTCGTTCTTCTCGTCTTTATCTTTTTCTTTGTCTTGATCGGCGGTCCTTGTGTCGGTGGCGATGGCGGTCTTGCTGGGCGCGGCTTCGGTCTTGCGTCTTCTAGTTTCTGTCTGCTGCGCGGAAGTTAAAGTGGCTGACATCAGGACGAAAATGGCAAGCGCTACTGCGCACACACGCACTTTTTGGATCATGGAATGTTATGGGCCCCTGATTCGGAAATTTTGCTGTGGGTAATGTTAATTGGTAGGGGCCGAAACGTACAGGGCTTGCATTCTTGGTGCTGTCCGCAGAATGCATTCACCACCAAGGGCACTAAGGTTCACTAAGGAAAATCTTTTTCGCTCTGTTGTAGATGCTCAAGATGTTCCCTTCTAGTTAACAATCAATCGAATGAAAGCTTCTACTCTTTCTACCGATCCCGCCTAGAATGTTCGAAACATTTTCTTCTTTATTGTTTGAAACAGAATGGGTTCCAAGATGCAGAAACAGTTCTCATCCAACGACGTGATTGCGCTGACCGGGATTACGGCGCGACAACTGCAGTGGTGGGATGAGCGCGGAGTTGTGGTCCCTAGCCGCGAAGGACATCGGCGAATTTACAACTGGGACGAACTGGTGACGGTGGCGGTGATCTGCCAGTTGCGGCGTCGGGGATTTTCGCTGCAGCGGATGCGGAACGTGATTGCTTTCCTGCAAAAAGAATTTGGAACGGACTTAGCGACTTCGGTGAGCGCGTCTTCCGAGTATCACTTGCTGACGGATGGCACGAATTTGTATCTGCGCACATCGGCACGGCAGGTGGTCGATCTACTGAAGAATGCACGGCAAGCCATGTTCGATATTTGCCTGAGCGATGAGGTGCGGCGGGTTCGAGCGGAGATTCAGTCACGCAAGAAGGCAGCGGGTTCCGTCCGGCATTTCCGCCGGGCGAAGAGAGCATAAACGGAAAGCGGGGGAGGCATGATGATCGGTGAATTGAGCA
>PLBX01000437.1 GCA_003135495.1 Acidobacteriaceae bacterium
TACTACGACAAGAACGCGGTGAAATACACCGTGCCCGAGTCCTACAACTTCCAAAGCATTTCGATCGTGCCGCCGTTCAAGCCGACGCCAAAGCAAGCGGAAGAGGCGAAGAAATCCGCCGAAGATGCGCTGCGGCTGGCCAAGGCGACCAAGACCTATCAGGATTTCGGAATGCTGGCGGAGAAGGTTTCGCAGGATGATTTCCGCGTGAACATGGGCGATCACAAAGTGATTGCGAGGGACAAGTTGCCGCCGCAGATTGTTAAAGCTTTCTCGACCATGCAGCCGGGGCAGGTCAGCGGCCTGATTCAGATTGAATCGGCGTACACCATTGTTCGGCTGAATGCGCATACTCCGGCGAAGAAGAAGAGCTTGAATGAAGTGCAGGCTGAGCTGAAAGTTGACTTGCAGAAGAGCAAGTACGAGAAGCTACGCTCGGGATTAGCGAAGCAGTTGCGGGCTAAGGCTAAGGTGGAAGTCAGCTAGAGGTGCCAACACCTTAAGTTTGTCATCCTGAGCGAAGCGAAGGACCCCTTCCCCCTACCGTGGTTAAGACTGTAGGGGTCCCTCGCTCCGCTCGGGANNAAACGTTGTGGCATTCAACACCTCCGCGGGGTGATATGCCGCACCCTCCTATGTTTGTTTTGGCGCGACTGAGAACAGAGCAAATAAGCCTCTACTTATCAAGTATTTACAGTGCTTCCCAAATCGGGGTTTTGGCACTTGTTGTGCCTCTTAAGAGAGTAAGCAACGCGTTTCCTGGAGAGAAATTGCCGAGATGAGAGTGGCGAATTACATCATCGCGATCACGGTTTTGGTGATGGCACAGGTGGCCGCCGCGCAGCAGTCGCAGCTCGGAATCGGTGAGAACACAAAGCTGAATGCGGGCGGCTTATTTACGTTTGGTTACGACGGGGCTTACGGAGATGAGCTTCCATCGAATCATGGGCTCGATCTGGGTTTCGACGGCAAGGTCAATGGGTACTACTACAATCCAAAGTTCATTTCGTTTACGGCGCATCCCTACTACGATCAGTCACGGGCAGATTCCGGCTATCAATCGCTGACCGGAGCGAGCGGCGTGGACGGCACAGCGAATTTTTTCACCGGCACAAATTTTCCCGGTTCAGTCAGCTACAACTACACCGACAACAGCACCGGAACATTAGGGCTGGCTGGACAACCGAACTTCACAACTGTGGGAAAGAGTCACGGGTTCGGAATTAACTGGAGCGCCCTGGTTCCTGGACTGCCGACTTTATCGGTGGGATATTCGCAGGGAAGCGGCAACAGCACACTGTATGGAACCGACCAGAAAGATGATTCCAGCACGAAGCTGTTCAATGTGCACTCCAACTACGCCATCTCGGGTTTCCGCCTGAACGGTTATTTCAATCACAACAGCTTGGATTCGACCTTCCCATTATTTCTATCGGGCGAAGGGGAATCGAAACAGGAATCTTCGGGCCATGATTTTGGTTTCGGAGCGCAACACGCTTTGCCGGTTCACGGATCTTTCTATGTAACTTATAACCGATCGTCGGCAAACAGCGACTACGCGACGACTATGGCGCCAAACGAGAGCACTTCGGGACTTTCGAGTTATACCGACAGCACGGAAACGGCGAATGCCAGTTTTCATCCAACCACAAAGCTGACCTTCAGCGTCAACCAGAACTACACCGACAATCTGACCGGATACCTTACGCAGAGTCTCGGCGACAACGGGGCTCCGGTGGCGGGGTTGAATTTAGGGTCGGGATCATACTCGTCCACATTTGGCGGCGGAATGACTTACCAGTTCACGAATTTTCTATCCGGCTCGGCGATGGCGACGTATTACCAGCAACACTACTTCGGGCAGAGCTACACCGGCGAGTACTTAAGCGGCACCCTGAATTACAGCAAGCGGCTCTGGGATATGTTCAGCTTTTCCACCTCCGTCATCGACAGCTCAAATGGGCAGGGGGAAAACGCGGTGGGGTTCGTCGGCAATGTCAACTTCTTCCGCCGCATTGGGCACTGGGCTACGTCGGGACAATTCAGTTATGCGCAGAATGTGCAGAGCCAGCTGATTACCTACACGACTTCTTTCTACAGCTACAGCGCCAATGTGCACCGCCGCTTGCCGCAGGGAATCACATGGTCCGCGGCCTTCAACGGCAACCACAGCGGCTTGACGAATTATCAAGGTTCAAGCACCCGCAGCGAGAGTTACTCGACTTCGATGAGCATGCGGAGGTTCTCGGTCAACGCTCTTTTCTCGCAAGCCAATGGCGTGTCGCTGCTGGGAGCGGGTGGGATTGTGTCGCCGACACAAACGCCAGGGCTGACTGATTTCATCGTCTTCAACGGATCGAGTTATGGCGGCGGAATTTCTGTGACTCCGATGAAGAGAATGACAATTTCGGGAAGCTTCAGCCGCGCTATCAGCAATACACTCGCGACCACGGACTCGCACAACAATACCGAAATCTTCAATGCGCAGATGCAGTACCATCTGAGAAGAATCGGACTGCAAGCCGGATACTTACGCTTCACGCAAGGCATCAGCGCAATCGGCGCGCCAGCCAACACGACATCGTTCTTCGTCGGGATGACCAGATGGTTCGACTTTTTCTAAATCGGAAGGCCTTCATTGGTCGATCTAAAGCGACGCCAGCAACAACCATCATGGTTGGAGTGGCGCTTGTGTTAGCAACGACGCTGGCCGTGGCCTCCAAAAGGCCAAAGCAGACAATGGCCGCGCCCTTGCCTCCGGACCTACTGCTCGATGGCGGTCGCAAACTTTCTTTTGAGCGCAGCTTCAGCCTCGAACGCGAAGTCAAACCGAAGCGCAGTTTCTGGACGCGCGTTGTGGACGTGATCGCAGGGCAACCGGATTTCCACTACTTAGTAAGTCCGTATAGCGTGGTGACGGATTTGAAGGGTCGAATCATTGTGACCGATGTTGCTGCCGCCGGAGTTCATATCTTCGACTTCGCTCAGCAGAAATATAAATTTATTTCGCGGCGCGATGCGGGCAAGGATCCCATGCTCACGCCGCAATGCGCGGCGGTCGATGCCCAAGACAACATTTATGTCACGGACTCGCAAACCGGGAAGGTGTTCGTATTCGACGCCAGCGGAAAATTCCGTCGAACGATTGGAAGCTTGAAAGGCGGCGAGGGATATTTCAAGCGTCCGACAGGAATCGCGGTAGATTCGGCGGCGCAACGTATCTATGTGACCGACACTCTGCGCAACAAGATTTACGTGATGGATATGCAGGGCAGCGTTTTACAGACGATTGGAAAAACCGGAACGGCGGATGGTGAATTTAATTTTCCGACCGAACTGCGTCTGCACGGTTCCGAATTAGCCGTGGTCGATGCGATGAATTTTCGGGTACAGGTGTTCGATCGCTCGGGCGCGTTCCACTATGCCATCGGCAAGCCGGGAGACGGCGCTGGTTGGATCTTCCGTCCCAAAGGAATCGGCTTCGACTCGGAAGATCATTTGTATGTTGTCGATGGGCAGTGGGGCATGGTGCAGGTGTTCGATCACGAAGGGCGTTTGCTTTACTACTTCGGCCAACGCGGAACCGGGCCGGGAGATTTTCAACTGCCGACCGGATTGCAGATCGACAGCCATGACCGTATCTATGTTGTGGATTCGTTCAACCGGCGGGTTGAAATATTTCACTACCAGGGCGTTGCTCAAGCGGAAAAGGGAAGGCCATGAAGGAAACAATCCCGATGCGCGATGTGGAGATGCCCGCTTCACGGCTGACTATCTTAGCTACAGCCATCTTCATCATGATCATGCTGGCGGGTAGATCGGGAGCGGCGCAAGTATCCGCCGATGTGCTGGGGATGCATAACCTTTCTCCGGGCAGTGGATCGTCGGTAACTTCGCAAGGAAGCTTGGGCTGCACCTTTTGTCACGCACCGCATAGCGGATTGGGAGGGATAACTCCTCTCTGGAATCAGAAATTGTCGACGCAGAGTTACACGCCCTATACAAGTTCGACTGATCCTCAACAAGGTAAGACTCAACCTACTCTCGGAATCACGAGCAGTCTTTGTTTGAGCTGTCACGATGGCACGGTGGGAGTGGGGCAATCGGCGGCATATGGTCCGCTGCCGACCGTGGGCACGATAAATAGTGTCGACTCCTTTGGGACGACGTTGACCGGGTCGCATCCATTTAGTTTAGTAACTCCATTGAAGGACGCTTCAAACCTGGCAGCATCGCTGGTAGCGCAGGGGAAGACTGCGGATCCGACGGGAGCTGTGGCGCTAGTTAGCGGCAACATCGAATGCACGAGTTGTCACAGTCCGCATGTGCAGGCGATCGATAGAATTGCGCAAAAGTTTCTAGTTCGCGACAGTTCGAACGCGCAGATGTGCCTGGCCTGCCATGATCCCAATCGTGTAGTACAAGGGCAGATCAATGCGCTGGCGGGATTTACCGGCAGCGTCCATCAAACAGCAACCAACCAGGTTTCGCCAGACGGACATGTTGGGCCTTATCCGACGGTGGGGGTGAACGCCTGTAACTCTTGCCACATGTCGCATGACTCGGTTGCGCCGGCACGGTTGCTGCGTCCGGCAACCCCAACCGCGCCGGCAGTCGATCCCACGACGCAAAATTGCATGACCTGTCATAACGGAGGTACGTTCTTATCGCCTGTGCCATTGAATGTGATGGCAGAAGTTGCGAAGACCGGGCATCCTTTGCCAGCGGGCAATAACTTTCACGACGCTGCGGAAGCTACGCTGCTTAATAACAATCGTCACGCCACTTGCGTCGACTGCCACAATCCTCATGCCTCGAACCAGACTTTGCAGTTCGCCGCGCCACCCTTGTTGCGGCCATCGCAGGCAGTGGTTAACGGAGTCAACGCCTTGGACGGAGTCACGCTTTTGAATCCTGCGATCAATCAGTATGAAAATTGTTTGCGCTGCCATGGCACGAGCACCGGCAAGCAGCGATTGATCATCTATGGATACGCTCCGTCGCGGGTCATATCGCCCGCGGATTCTTTGAATATTATTCCCGAATTCGCCTCCACTGCGACTTCGAGCCATCCCGTAACCCATGATCGAACCAGCCCTCTGCCGCAACCGAGCCTGCTGTTGAATATGTTGAATCAGAATGGAACGGCGTCCGCTCGCTCGATGGAGACGCGGATTTTTTGTACTGATTGCCACAACAGCGACGACAACCGCGAATTCGGAGGCACCGGCCCGAACGGCCCACACGGATCAGTCAATTCGCACATTCTGGAACGCAATTATCAGTTCAGCCAGACTGCCGTGCCGGGCGGAATAGTAACGAACCTGTTCCCCAATCCCGACCTGACATCAACTGGGCCTTATGCCATGTGCGCTAAGTGTCATAACCTGACTCAAATTACAGGCAACACAAGTTTCACGCAGCACAACCTTCACATATCGCAGTATGGCTTCAGCTGCTCCGTGTGTCATAGCGCTCATGGGATAGGTGCAAGTTCTCCAACCATAACCGGAGAGCGCCTCGTTAACTTTGACGCGAATGTAGTCGGGGAAAATAACGGCGCGCCGATCGCCTACAACCGCAGTGCGGGAACATGCACATTAATGTGCCACTCCGCGGCGCACAATGCGGATGGCTCCGTTGGCAGCGCTGCCAAACCGACGAAGCCAAAGGGGATTGTAAAAAGATAGGCGCGCCGAAACCGACTGCTCGACGGACTACTACTGGCAAGAATCATGTTTATGGCGACTGAAGTGAGCGACAAAGTAGACAACAAAGTGAATGTCAGAGTGGATGTCAACTTGAACAACAAAGAGGTTCATGCGCGGAGTTTCTGGGGGTTACGTATCGCCGCTTTGATCCTCGTTCCGATTCTGCTGCTCGGCGTGACGGAAGGCGCGTTGCGATTGTTTGACGTGGGATTTTCAACTTCACTGACAGTCCCGTGCACGATGCAGGGACGGCCGGCCTCCTGCTACAACCTATTTTTCCCGGCGCCCTTTTTCCCGCCGGGGATGATTAAAACGCCCCAGGCCTATGGCGTTCCGGTCGAAAAGCCATCCGGCACGTTCAGAATTTTTGTGCTCGGAGAATCCGCCGCAATGGGGGATCCCGATCCCGCCTTCGGATTCAGCCGCTACCTCGAGGTGATGCTCCAAGAGCGTTTTCGCTCCATGAAATTCGAAGTGGTCAATACTGGGAGCGTCGCCATCAACTCCCATGTTCTGCTGCCGATTGCCAAAGGTTTGGCGGAACAGCGGCCCGATTTGTTCATCATTTATTCGGGTAATAATGAAGTAGTCGGACCTTATGGTCCCGGGACTGCGCTCGCATCTTCTGCTATGAGCCTACCCGTTATTCGCGGCAGTATTTTTTTTCATTCCACTCGCATTGGGCAATTGCTGACCAAGATTGGAACTCAGAAGCGCGAATGGGGCGGAATGGAAATGTTTCTCGATAAGCAAGTGCCAGCTAGTTCGCCGCTCATGAGCAAGGTCTATGAGAACTTTGAGAGCAATCTGCGGGACACAATCGCAGTCGCTCGCGGCTCAGGCGCGCGGGTCATTGTCGCGACAGTGGCGACGAATCTCAAGGATTGTGCTCCATTCGCATCGGCGCACCGTGAGGGGTTGACGCAAGGCGCGATGCATTCATGGTCAGCTCTGGTGCAGCAGGGATCAGATTTCGAGAATGCCCGGTCGTATGCGGACGCATTAAAGGCATATTCGGCTGCGGCGCAGATTGATGATCAGTACGCTGAACTCGAATTCCGCGTCGCTCGTAGCTTGTGGTTGCTAGGAGATTACGCCGCGTCGCGGGAACATTTTTCTCGCGCCCGCAACCTGGACACTCTTCGGTTCCGCGCAGACAGCAAAATTAATGAAATCAATCGAGCGGTGGCAACCTCATCGGGAGTTGAATTGGTGGATGCCGATGAGATTCTTGCGCGGGGAAGTCCGAACGGGATCGTCGGAAGCGAGCTGGTATATGAGCATGTGCACATGACTCCCGAGGGCAATTATCTTCTGGCGCGCGCCATGTTGTTTCAGATCGCCGGCGGGCTGCCGCGGGAGAAGGAGGAAGCCTCGTCGCAACCGGAGATTTCTTCGAAGGCTGCTTCTGAGGTTCCTTCTCAGGTCGAATGCGAGCAGTTGCTGGCGCTTACTCAGCATGATCGCTTGCGGATGAACCGGGAAATGTTGGAGCGTTTGCAAAAGCCTCCGTTCACCACTCAACTGAATCATTCCGATCAGATATTGCGGTTGACTATCAAAGCTAGCGTTCCAGATGAGAACCCCGATGAGACAGTTTCGCAATATCAGTGGGCGATTGGGAAAAAGGCCGACGACCGGTTACTGCACTATAATTTTGGACTTTTTCTATTCGATTACAATCGGGCGGCTGCTGCAGAGCAGTTGCGAATGTCGCGGCCTTGGGATGGATTTCCGGTATTTGCGCCTGACGGCACGCCGCTCGGGTAACTGCTGCTCATCAGAAATTCCGATACATGAAATCGGCTGCATCGGCGCCGCGTGTATGCGTCACGACTGTAACTAGTAAAAGTGCTACCGCGTACAGGGGCGGCACCCAAAGCCACCGATTGCGAGCTATCAAAGCAATGACTCCTGCATTCCCGTTCTCGGCGTCATTCGACAGCCGGTTTGATGAGCGGTCAAGGGCCTCAATTGTTGGTAGCACAATCGCGTACGCTGCGGCGAAAGTTGCCACTAATCCGTACAAGCTCCCGCTGAGATAGTGGGATGAATAGCTGGCCGGCGACAAGACTTCTTCTAGCATCTGCCGCGCTTGGAGCAAGGAATTTGAGCGGAAGAATATCCATCCCAAGCTGACGAGCGCGATGGTAATCATCCACGAGATGGGCGTACAAATCACAGACTCGGTATTCCAGTTCAATGTGCGACGAACTTGTTGCACCTGGCGATGCATCACGAGTAGCAGTCCATGGTAAGCACCCCAGAGCACGAAGAGCAGGCTTGCTTTATGCCACAGTGCGAAGAGGATCATGGCGATGACTAATACAAGATTTCGCCACCACACTTCGCGTCGTAGAACCGCCAGAGGGAGGAACACATAGTCGCGGATCCAGAACGAGAGCGACATATGCCAGCGTGTCCAGAAGACAGATGGAGTTGTGGACTGGTAAGGGCGAGAGAAATTTTCTGGAAGGGTAAATCCCATGGCGAGGGCTGCACCGATAGCAATGTGCGAGTAGCCGGCAAAATCAAAGAAGAGTTGCAGGCCGTAGCCGAAAGCGAGACACCAAACGTCGGGCCCGCTCCAGTGTGGGACACGATCGAAACCGGTATTGATGCCGTCGCCGGAAAGAATTCCTTGTCCTAGTAGCCGGGCCAATTGCATCATCAGTATTCCGGTTGCAATGCGCGCGAATCCCTTCGTTATGTTGTTCCACGGCGTGGTCACCTCGGAGCGGAATTGCGGCAGCATTTCTGGCATGCGGCAGATGGGCCCAGAGATGACGACCGGAAAGAAAGCCATGTAGAGCGCAAATTCCGCAAATGTAGGATCGAGTACCTCGCCGCGATAGAGATCAAAAAGGTAGCTCATCGCCTGGAAGGTCCAAAACGATATTCCTAACGGGAGGGCGAGATGAGAGAATCGGCCTAAAGAGGAGAGCGGCAGGGTGACTGCGATTTCCGGGAGATACTTAAAACTGCCTAGCAAAGCCAGGTTCAAGATAATGCCGATTGATAAAATGCGGCCTGAGGGATTGCGCCGAAGCCATTTCCCCAGAAGAAAATTTAAAACTATGGAACTGAAAAGAATACCTGCGAACCAAATTCCCCACGTGAAATAAAGGGCAAAAGATACGGCCACAAGTAGGCATTGTCGAAAAATCCGCGACCGCACCCGGGCGCATGCGATGACGCAGATCAAGAACGAGAGGCCGTAAAGGACTTCTTTAAACATATTTCTCGAACGACGAAGGCGAAGCGTGTCGCACCCATCTTACTTTCGCATAATCATTGCGCAAAGTTAGTGATCTGCGTCACGAGATTCTTTTCGGCCGGCAGTTACAATGACGGGCAGCGTGGCTGGATTTCGAAATCTTGTGGAAGCACTGGACGCGGCTCCCGCCGAGCGCCTATTCGTTACGGAATGGATTGACGAAGACGAACGGAAGGACGTTACTTTCGAGGAATTCCGAACGCAAACCCGGTCGCAAGCCGCTATCCTCGGCGAGCATGGAATTCGCGCTGGCGATCGAGTGATTGTTATCATGCCGCAAAGCATTGCGGCTATGACAACGTTTGTCGGGGCGATGACGCTGGGCGCAGTGCCAGCTTTTCTTGCTTATCCTAATTTCAAGATTGAGCCTTCGAAGTACCGCGCTGGGCTGGCTGGCGTGACAGCAAATCTCAAAGCCAAAATTGTCATTATTGATGAAGCATTTCCGGATGACTTGCTGAGCCACGTCACTCTTGCTTCGGGCGTTTCGAGTGACCAAACGAAGTTGCTTCGCGCGAGCAATGCGGACATAGTTTCCGGCGTGCTCCCAACCTTGCCTGGGCACGAACTTAATTCCGATGACTTGGCATTCATTCAGCACTCAGCCGGAACGACCGGGCTGCAGAAGGGTGTGGCTCTGACGCACGCGACAGTCTTGCGGCAACTCGATCATCTGGCGGAGGCTCTGAAGATCGACGGGAATAAAGACAGAATCTACAACTGGTTGCCTCTTTACCACGACATGGGATTGATTGCGTGTTTTATGCTACCCATGGTTAACCACACGCCGGTTGTGATGCAATCTCCGCTGGATTGGGTGATGCATCCTGAGACTATGTTGCAAATCATCAGCGAGTACAAATGCACCTTAAGCTGGATGCCGAACTTTGCCTTTCAATTCGTCCCCCGGCGCTCACCGCGGAGCCGGTGGCCACAATATGATCTGTCCTCAGTTCGCGCACTTATTAATTGTTCGGAGCCGGTGCGATCGAGCAGCATGAAAGAGTTCGAGACTGCCTTTGGTGCGATCGGGTTGCGGAGCAGCGCGGTCCAATCCTCTTATGCCATGGCCGAGAATGTTTTCGCCGTAACTCAATCAGTGGTTGGGCAGGGGGCTGGTCCAGCGCGCGTCTGGGCCGATGGGCAACAGTTTCGCGTCAATTGGATAATTCCAGTCGCTGAAGGCGCACCAGGGGCAGTGTCGTTTACGTCATCGGGCCGATTGTTGCCTGGGCAAGAAGTTCGAATCGTTTCAGATGTGGGATCGGTGCTTCCGCCGCGTTATGCAGGAGAAATTCTCCTCAAGAGCGACTGCCTGTTCACGGGATACTACAACCGCCCTGACCTTACCGAGGAAGCGCTTGCCGATGGCTGGTACCGTACCGGTGATCTTGGGTTCATGCTCGACGACGAGCTTTATGTGATCGGCAGAAAGAAAGATTTGCTCATTGTTGGCGGCGAAAATGTCTATCCCCTGGATATCGAAGAGATCGTGACTAGTCACGCCTCCATCCGCGACGGCCGTGTTATTGCAATGGGTGTATACAACCCCGATCTGGGGACGGAAGATATCGTGGTGGTTGCTGAAGTAGAGCGGGAAGAACTTCTTGACGATGCCACCACCATTGAGCGAGAGATTCGAAACCTTGTAATCAGCGGTCTTGGCGTGGCGATAAAAACGATATTTTTGAAGCCTCCGAAGTGGATTGTGAAGAGCACAGCGGGCAAAGCCGCGCGTTCTGCGACACGCGACAAGCTTTTTCGGGAGCATCGAGAATTAAGAGCTGAAACCTTGGAGAAAGCATGACAGGCGAAGCGCAGCAGATGATTCAATACATTGCTGGTTTGATTCGAAAGCCAGGACTGACGCTCGACGAGAATACGGCCCTCGTATCGTCCGGCTTGATCGATTCGATGGCACTCGTTGATCTCTTATTAAAGCTGGAGGAAATCACTCATAGGCGTATTCCGCCGGGAAAAGTACAACCAAGAGACGTGAATACGGTGGCCCTGATGTTAGCCACGGCACAACGAGTGGGAAAACCACGCAAGTAGACTACTGTTGTTACTCATCCATATGTCACCATCATGCATTTACTCACGCTTCCAAGCCTCAGAACGATTTCTACTTTGCGAAAGTAAAATGAGGAGAGGGAAGTGAAAACAGAAANNCTGTCGGTCGTAAAGTTATGCTCTGCATGGGTGCCCAATATGGCGGGTAAAACAGGGCCGAAGCTGAGCGTGCAGAGCTTGCGAAACGATAACTGCCCCCCTTGAGGATGTGATTGTGAAGATAAACGAGCAAGCTCGAGAGCACGATCGGCAGAATTCGCCAAAGTGCTGTACGAACCTCCATTGCTTCCCACTACGATCTTGAGCAACGGGCGCGTGCGAGATTAGCCTTAGCGGTGTTCTTCCCGGGCCGACACTAAATGCATGTTTTTCACGCCTCGGTTTCGGCAGATGCTTTACAGGCTGTGCAGCGGGAGATAACG
>PLBX01000164.1:0-8254 GCA_003135495.1 Acidobacteriaceae bacterium
GTCCCAGCCTGGACCTGGCGGATACCGCCGCCGCTGCCGATCGATTGATAGTTGATCTGAACATCTGGATGCAGCTTGTTGTATTCGCTGAACCACTTGGAATACATGGGATACGGAAATGTGGCGCCCGCTCCGTTCAACGTCGTCTGCCCCATGAGCGGCAGCGATAATGCGAGACCTGCCAACAGCAGCGCGATGCGATGGTTCACTCGATGACCTCTCGGCGTTTTGAATTAGGTATGCAGTTTTGTTTTATTCGAAACGTGTTAAAGGAAGGTTACAGCGCCCCGAATTTCTGGCTCGCTACGCCGGTGATTAGCCGGTGATTAATGGTTGCCATTCTTATCGAGCCGGGCTAATTCGCGGCCAAAAAGGGTGTTGTTGGGAAATTCATGTTGCAAGCCAAACAGGAACTCGCGGGCGCGAGTGAAATCTTTTTCGCGAACGCAGGCTATGGCGAGAAGGATTCGCGCGAAGGGCGCCAGCAGGTAGCCATGTTCCGCCGTGGTCTGGAGCTCGGCGATGGCGCCCGCCTTATCTCCGGAAACTCCGCCGAAATGCAGCAGCCAGCGAATGGGAGCGGCCATGGATCCGATAATGTAACGGCTGACTCCGCTGGCGAGGTGGGCATCATAGAAATCTGGATCCACCGCCAGCAGTTGTTGCGACCAGGTGGTCGCCTCTTTGGTGTAATGGAGTGATGCGATGTTGCGCTTTTCAATGAGCGCGGCAAAATCGGAGCGCAAGCCGTTCGATAATGTCATCGCAAAGAGCGAATCCAGATCGCGAGCGTCTCGATTCAGCTTCGCCTTCGCCATCTGTTCGGCGCGATCCAGTTGCTGCTCGAAGCGTGTGCGTTGGGCGGGGTCGGCATCATATTTCTTGCGTGCGGCGAACACGGAATCGCTTTCATAAAATTGGGCTTCCAGCACGCCTAAACGATTGAATTCGGAAAATAAGACATCCGCTGCCTCGCTGACCGGTCCCATGGGATCGTCGGGATGAAGTTTTTCCCACGCCTCAAATTCACGCTGCGCGCCGGCAAAGTCGAGGTCGTAGAGGAGGAGGAATCCGGACTTCAGAGACTCGGCGGGAAGAGCCGCCTTAGCTGGCGGAACGGCGCCCAATTAGGATAACGAGCGCAGCCACTATCGCCGTCACTTTCACTCTCACTCTCACGGAGATCGCGCCTATGCGCTGAGAAAGCCGAGTGTGCCTATTCAATGAACCAGCTTCAATAATTTCAGACATTGCATGCTTTTTGGTTAGATGATTATTTCTCGATTGCGGACAAAACTACGAGCGCAGATTCGCAACTTCTGGCAAACTGCTTGACGGTGAGGTCGCATCCGTTTGAGCAATGATACTAGTAGTCGCGATACCGACAGCAAACGTCGTAACGCGCCCGGCTGGCCCGGGATCGAGCCGCGTTGGACTTCGAGCGCCAAGACGGGAGTAGGCACGGCGCTCAATCTGCACAGCCGCGTTTGGTTTACGCTGAGCCACGGCATTCTGGATGAAATATATTTCCCTCGCGTTGACCAGGCGTGCACGCGCGATTTCGGATTGCTCGTCACTGATGGCAATGCGTTTTTTTCCGAGGAGAAGCGCCATTGCACGTTTCAGAATCTTCCGTTTGAACCCGGCGTGCCAGCTTACGAATTGACGAATACCTGCGGGCAAGGCCGCTACCGGATCGAGAAAGAAGTGTTAACGGACCCGTGGCGCAATGTGGTTTTGCAGAAGATTCGATTCGTGCCGCTCATGGGAAAGCTGAGCGACTACCGTCTTTATGCGCTGCTGGCGCCGCACCTCGCCAATTTTGGAAGCGGCAACACTGGGTGGCTAGGCGATTACAAAGGCAAGCCCATGCTCTTTGCTCGCCGCGACCCGTTGACGCTCGCTCTCGGCTGTTCAGCGCCGTTCCTGAGACGGTCAGTAGGATTTGTTGGCGTATCTGACGGCTGGCAAGACTTGTCGCAGCATTTCCGGATGATGTGGGAGTACGAGCTTGCGGAGAACGGCAATATCGCGCTGACCGCCGAAATTGATTTGGACGCCTGCAAGGGCGAGTTCATCCTCGCACTCGGCTTTGGCGGAATCTGGGCGCAGGCGGGGCAGCAGGTCGTTTCTTCCCTGCTTACTTCCTACGAAGCGACTCGCAAAGATTATGTTCTGCAGTGGCAGAACTGGCAGCAGACGCTGAAAAGGCTGGACGATAAACCGCGGGAAAAGGATTTGTATAGGGCCAGCGTGGCGGTGCTTCGGACTCACGAGTCCAAGGATTTTCTCGGCGGAATCATCGCGAGCCTCTCGATTCCGTGGGGCTTCAACAAAGGAGACGAAGATCTCGGCGGCTATCACCTGGTGTGGCCACGCGACCTGGTGGAGAACGCAGGCGGGTTGCTGGCTGCCGGAGCGCACGACGAGGCGCTGCGCGTCTTGCATTATCTTGAGGCCACGCAGGAAGCGGACGGGCATTGGGCGCAGAACATGTGGCTGGATGGGCGGCCTTACTGGAACGGGCTGCAGATGGATGAAACCGCGTTTCCGATTCTACTGGTTGATCTGATGCGCCGGGAATCGCCGCGCTGCTTTGGAGATGTTAGGCGCTGGTGGCCGATGGTGCGCAAGGCGGCCACTTTCATTGCGGTCAACGGTCCCGTAACACAACAGGACCGGTGGGAAGAGGATGGAGGCTATTCCCCATTCACGCTGGCCGCGGAAATTTGTGCTTTATTAATCGCCGCGGATATTGCGCAGTCAATGGATGCGGCTGGTCCGGCCGAATTTCTGCGGCAGATGGCCGACACGTGGAATGACAACATCGAACGCTGGACTTATGCAGTCAACACCGATCTCGCGCGGCAGTTTGGCGTAGAGGGGTATTATGTCCGGATTACGCCACCAGATGCGGATGGAGATGGCGCTGCGTCTCCTCTCGACGGATTCGTGCCCATCAAAAATCGCGCGCCTGGCACTTCGAGTGCGGCGGCGGCAGAAGTTGTCAGTCCGGATGCGCTGGCGTTGGTGCGCTTCGGGCTGCGCGCACCCGACGACCCACGAATGCTAAATACCATCAAGGTGATTGATGAAGTGTTGCGTATAAAACTTCCCCAGGGTCCGGCTTGGTATCGCTATAACGGCGATGGCTATGGCGAGCACGAAGATGGCTCTCCGTTTGACGGCACGGGGATCGGACGCCCATGGCCGCTGCTGACGGGCGAACGAGCGCATTATGAACTCGCCGCGGGGCGCGTGGCTTCGGCTGAAGCATTGTTGGGCGTCATGGAAAACTCCACGGGAACCGCTCGCCTGATTCCAGAGCAGGTGTGGGACTCGAAAGATATTCCTGAGCGCGAGTTGTTTATTGGGAAGGCGTCGGGCTCTGCGTGTCCGCTGGTGTGGGCTCACTCCGAATACATCAAACTGCGGCGTTCGCTCGTTGATGGCAAGATTTTTGATCAGCCTCCACAAAGCGTGGAACGTTATCTGAAAAAGAAAACGCCGGCGCAATATTTCAACTGGCGGTTCAACAATAAAGCGCGGTCTATGCCTTGCGGCAAAAAGCTTCGTCTTCTCTTGCTGGAGCCAGCCACTGTTCACTGGAGCGTTGACGGATGGCAAACTGCGCGCGACAGTGATTCCGAAGAAAGCGGATGGAACTTGCAGCACGTCGATCTGCCGACGGAAGCGCTTGCCACGGGCCGTCAAATCATCTTCACGTTTTACTGGAAGAACACTGCACGGTGGGAAGGCCGCGAGTATGCGGTTACTATCGAATAGTTTGTCGAAATAGCCTGCTAAACTTTTCACGTTTTACAACTCACTTCGAGGCGTCATGGGCATTCTCAGCCGGTTTGTTATGGTCGTACTCTTTGTTATGGTCGTTCTCATGGGCATTCTCACTGCAGCGCAGACTTTACCTGCTCCCCAAGCCATCATCGATCCTAAGCAGATCACTTCCAAGCCGGATGCGGGGGTGGAAAAGAATCTATCCATCGAAAAGCTTTACATGACGCGACAGGTAGGCGGTTCGACGTGGTCGCCCGATGGAAAGACAGTCGCGTTCGTCAGCAACATGAGTGGGCGCAATAATCTTTGGCTGGTGCCTTCTGAGGGTGGGTGGCCCATGCAACTGACCGTGAGCGACGAGCGGCAAGGCCAGCCAACATGGTCTCCAGACGGGAAATGGATCGCGTACATTTCCGATTATGACGGCGACGAGCAGTGGGATATTTTTCTCGTCTCGCCGAACACTGGACAAGTCGTGAACCTGACGAATACCCGGGAGGTTGCGGAGGAAAGCCCGGCGTGGTCGGCTGACGGCCGCTATCTTGCGTACATGGTGAAACCGAAGACGTCATCCGTATTCGAGATCGATGTCTACGACACGGTCATGCGCGAAGTGAAGCATCTGACTACTGGGACAGCTAAAGACCGCATGAACGTTGCGCCGATCTGGTCGAAAGACGGAACGTTTCTTGTATATACGCAGGAGCAATCGAAGGGGACAGACTCGAATGTATTTCTAGTCGACGTTGCCAGCGCGCAAAGCACGCTGCTGACGCCGCATGATGGCGAGCGCACTTTCGAGGCGAACGATGTTTCTCCTGACGGCAAGAGTGTTCTGATTACGTCCAATGCGGGCGACGGCTACGACAATGTCGGATTGCTAGATATCGCGAGCAAGAAGATTCACTGGCTCACGCAGGACNNGGCGTTGCCGTTGCCGAAGGGCGTGAATCAGGTGGCTGGCCGGCCTTCTCCCTTTTCTGGCGACAATTCGCGCCTGCTGTATTACCACACCGGGCCGACTTCGCCGGGGGATTTGTGGGTTTTTTCGATTGGTGAGGGAGAGAGCAAAAACAACAGCACGCGGACAGGAGTGTCCGCTCCACACGAATCTAGGCAACTCACGCATTCGCTTGTGGGCGGCGTGCGTTCTCAAGAGATGGTTGAGACGGCGCTGGTGCGCTATCCGAGTCTAGACGGCAAGTGGACGATTTCTGCTTTCGTGTATGTGCCTTACAATCTGCCCCGCAACGGCCAGCACCCGGCGATTGTCTACGTTCATGGCGGGCCCACCGCGCAGACCATGAATACGTTCAATCGTTTTGTGCAATACATGGTGAACCAGGGCTACCTCGTGATCGCTCCTAACTACCGTGGGTCGACGGGCTATGGGAAGGAATTTCAACACGCGAATCTTTTCGATATGGGCGGCGGCGACTTGCAGGATGTGCTGGCGGCGGCCGATTGGATCAAACAGACAGGGTATGTTGATCCTAAGAAACTAATTCTGATGGGCGGCAGTTATGGCGGTTACATGACCATGATGGGAGTTACCAAGGCCCCTGAAGTATGGGCGGCGGGAGTTCCCATTGTCCCGTTTGTGAACTGGTTCACTGAGATTCAGAATGAAGATCCCATTCTGCAGCAATCGGACTTAGCGACGATGGGCGATCTTGAAAAGAACAAGGCGCTTTATGAGGATCGTTCGCCGATTAACTTTATAGATCGAATTAAGGCGCCGCTATATTTGCTGGCGGGCGGGAACGATCCGCGTTGTCCCAAGTCAGAGGCGCAGCAGGTGGTTGATGCGATCAAGAAGCGCGGCGGCGTAGTCGAGTACAAAGTTTATGAAAACGAGGGACACGGCTTCGCGAAGGTCGAAAACCAGATTGATGCTTACCGTCGCGTCGCTGATTTTCTGAAGGCGCATGTGCCGCCAGCGGATTGCGGGTGCTCGCTGAACGAGTAAGCAGATCATACGGCTTTCGAGAGTGGAGTGCTGCTGGCCGATAGCTGCGAGCTACGAGCTTCGAGCAAATCAAGTGCTGCGTGGGTGGTCGCCGCAAGATCCATTTTGTACGGTTGAATCGAATCGCACTATCTACTTGGCGAAATTGTATTCTGCAACCAGCTTCGGGCTACGAGCCACGAGCTACGAGCGAACTAGTGAAAGCGATCGTTCAAAGCTCGGAGCCCGTAGCTCGCAGCCTGTAACTCTCCTACTAGTCGGAGTGGAATCGCCGGAGTTTAGGCGGGTTGAATTGAGTGGCGCGCTTGCAGTTGGTCTTCATCTTAAGCATCGTTTTGGACGGGCGGGGTCGCCCGTCTCCACAGTGTCGTGAGACGGATTTATTCGAGCGCTGGTTCAGATTTAGCGGCTTGTCGTGCGGCGTGCCGCTTTTTTGCGGCTTCCAGTCGGAGCAGCATCATGTAGAGCACGATGCCGACATTGATTACGACGATGAGCAGGCGAAACCAATCTGGGCGCTTTAACAAATCGGCCACTTCGAACGGAACANNGAACATAAATGGAGCCGGAGGCGATGGCGAGCCATTCCGCCCAAGGACGAAGATGCCACAATCCGTAAGCCTCTATGAAGCGAAGAGTCACGTAGATTGCTGCGATCAGGGCTATCTTCCATAAATGGATGTCGCTAATTCTGTAAACGAGATTGATGAAGATTCCAACGTAGTGGTGGTATGGATTGACGTGGAAAAACTCGAGGAAGCTTTCCGTGATTCTCCAGATATCTCTGTGGCGCATGGTGAAGACGCCGAGCCCGGCGAGGGCGACAGCGATTCCCTTGGTTAGCTCAAGGGTGGCGACGGCGCGTACGCCCTTTACGTGTTTGTAATCGGGGGCAGCTGGATGCATGAAAATTAAGTTTCAGTATTTCGAACGATTGCGAGTCCAGTGTATCGCGCAGCCCTAAAGGAGCGGTGATTCGAAGATGTTGCACTATCGCTGAGGCGAATACTTGATACGAAGCGTTTACTTTCGACTTTGCTGGCGAACGCTGGCGCGCAGTTCCTCTAAGATTTCGAGAGCGGCTTCATGGGCTGCGTCGCTTTGAGTGACGTCGAAGGAGATGGCGCCGACCCGGGCGTGGCCACCTCCACCATAGCGCTCGCAAACTTTGGCCAGATTGACGGTGGGCTCCCGCTTGGACCAGGGATTCGATCCTACCGAGACCTTGACGCGAAACGAACTCTTGCTCACGCCAATACTATAGATGGAATCGGGATGCAGGTAGTAGGGGATGAATTTATTGTAGCCCTCGAGATCGAGGTCGGTGATGTCGAAAAAGATAGTGCCTTCTTTTTCTTCAGAGCGCTGGCGCAGGATATCGACGGAGCGGCGATGGCGATCGAGAAGGGGCGGAAGCACGGCGGCGACGAAGGGCTCCTCAAGAATCGACTCTAACGGCTGGTAGGCGAGCAGCGGGATCAGGCGCTTGACGAAATCGTGCTCGGTGGAGGCTTCGATGGCCATGGTCAGTTTCATGGCTGGAGCTTGCATCTCAACGGCTGATTTCGCGTCGTCGTACATGGCGCCATCGACTATGTCGGCCCAGCGGACCAGTTCGGCAACAGGTTTCGCGTCGAAGCCGAAGCGTTGCTCGGCGATCATGGCGATGAAGCTGGTGCATGATTTGAAGTCTGGATCGTAAAACTTCTGATTGCTCTGATCTTGCTCAAAGTGAGCGGCGTCGGCGGGGGACAGAAAAGCGCTTTGGTGGTGATCGAACCACCACGTGATTTTGGGCGAACTGGAATACTTGAAGTCGACGATGGCATTCTCGTCGCCATTAAACTTGTTCTCGTCGAAAAGAGATCCGGCGCGGTGCAATAGACCGGAATACTCGAAGTCGACGTCGCTCCGGATTCGTTCCTGGTAGAAACGGGAGAACAAGGCAGCCGAGCAAGTCCCGTCAAAACATTTGTCGTGGTAAAAGACTCGTACTCGCAATTGGGTGTCCTCGTTCGTTTCTTCTAACAGTGAAAAACACCTAGGGTTGCTGGTTTGGAGATTTATGTCAAGGGGCAAGAGCTTGAACCACCAAGGGCACTAAGGTTCACTAAGGAAAAACTCAATTAGTCTTCAGTTTTACTTTTTTCGGCGCCTTAATTTGAAATCGAAGCTTACTACTCCGTTTTGGTCACGGAGGGCCACGATGGAGACATTTCGCGTCAGGTGGTATTCGCCCTGAATAATTTGCTGGTTGGAAACCGAGACGTTGGTGCTGTAGGTGAGGGTTAATTTGCTGGCGACTTCCTGCTCGATGGTGACCTGCGGCCCTCGAATCACGTTGGTTTCGCTGGCCAGTCCCTGGGGATCGATTTTGACGCGACTGGCCCCAAACAGGCGCTGCAAGCGGCTATTGACGGTGCTGTTGAGGGCTTCGTTGATCAGCAAGTTGGAGGCGTCTCCACCGAAACCGAAGGAGCCGCTCTGAGC
>PLBX01000164.1:8261-25959 GCA_003135495.1 Acidobacteriaceae bacterium
GCTTCGGGCAGTTGGGGCTCGGACTGCCATGTGACCTTCAGTCCGCTGGCAACGCTGGCATCGCCGCGAAGTTGGACGGTGATGTCATAGTCCCGGACGCGAGTGGTGGCTTGCAGATCGATCACGGGCTGAGTTTTAGCGGGATTCGCGAAGGTTACATCGCCGCGATCGAGATTATATTTTGTTCCGTTGAAAGTAACTTCGCCTTCCAGAACTTCGACTCTTCCTAGAATNNACTACTTCGACTCTTCCTAGAATTGCCGGGCGCTCGGCGGTGCCGCGTAGTCTGAGGTCGGCGTTGCCGGAGAGGCGGGCGATGGCGGTTTGCATCTGGAGCTCGGGAGTTGTCGTGACGTGCACGTCAAGTTTGAGGCGGCTCTCGAGATTATCGCTTCGAGTTAGAGCGATCGACTGCTTGCTTCTCTCGATGTACGCTCCAAAGTCGAATCCGGGCGTGATGGCGAGTTTCGTGACAACTACGTCGCCGCTGAGTAATGCGGAATTCGTATTTCCGTTGAGCCGGAGATTGGCGTTGGCGGTGGAACTGACTCCGGGCGGATAACGGAGGCGAACGTCTTGCGCGGTCGCTCCTAAGTCGAGAAGCAGCGCGCGATTTTGATAAATTGCTGAGCCGGTGAGCGCAATGGTGCCGCCGCCAGTGGTCCCGCTGAGGTGCTCGATTTGAATGCGATTGCGATCGAATGACAAAACGCCGTTAAGGTCGCTTAGTCCGCTGGGGAAATCGTTGTGGCTGACGAAGGTGTTCCTCACCTCCAAACGGCCTTGCAACACGGGTTGCGCGATTGGTCCAGTCGCGGTGAGGCTGATGCCGAGCGTGCCGCGGGCCAGAATTTTCGGATTGAAGGATTGAAGAAGGGTCATGTTGATGGAGCCGTCCAATCCCACATCGAGATTTCGTGTGCCGCTTAACTGCATTTTGCCGTGGGCCGTGAAGTCAGTGCCGCTGCCGGCCAGATGAAAGTTTTGCAGCGATACGGTTTGATTTTCGATTTGAAAGCGAAGGGGATCGACGTTCTGCAGATGCAGATGCTCGAGGTCGGCAGTAAACGTCTGTATCTCAGCTGAGGCTTTTATGGCCGCCGGGATGCGCAGTGGACCTTGCACGTGGAGGGTGCCTTCCACGCGTGAATGCGGAGTCGCATTTCCCGGAAAATAAATTCNNGAGTGAATCGGCATCGAGATGGTGAAACGCCAGATTGAGATCGGAGGGGAGATCATCTTCCAGCCCGATCGTACCGGCGATACCGAGGTCAGCCTTCTCGAATTCGGAGTGGGCGTTGAGATTTAGTTGACGGCCATGAGTTACCGCATCGAGGTAAAAGTCTCCAGCGCGCTGCTGATCGAAAGCGATGTCTTTCAGATGGGCGTGGGCTTCGAGCGCCGGTTGCTCAGGAGTGCCGCTGGCGCGGAGTGTGAAGTCGGCGACGCCGTCAACTCGCAATCGTCCGCTTTGCAAGCTTGCAAAATGAGCGAGGTTGAGATTGCGGCCGGAAATATTCAGGCGAAATTCATCTTTTTCTAAATCATGAATCGAGAGGCTCAAGTTCGAGGTGCTGATGGCGGCGCTTCCGGAAAGCGCGGCGCCATAGACGCTAGCGTCAAGGTTATTGAATTGAATCTCGCCATTGACCAGCCGCAGATCGCTCTTGAGTACGGGAACGTCGACGCCGTAGGCCACCCCATTGTGCAACTCCATGTGCCCTGTGCCGGCTGGATTTTCCCGCGTTCCGGACAAAGTTCCGGAGGCACTCACAGTGCCTGACAAGGGACGAGTAATTCCGAGGAGTTGATCGAACTCGGCTATGTCTGCATTGCGGAGATTGAAATCCAAAGCAAAAGAATTACTTGCTTCAAAAGAGGCGTCGGTTAAAGCGGCGCTGGCATTGAAGCGGGCGCTGGTTCGGCCGTGGACGATAACTCCATTGTGAGCGGCAAAGTGGCTGGCCGAAAGTTGCAGGGCTGCGGACAACGCGTCCCAGTGCATAGCACGCGACGAAGATTTCGCGCGGGCGGGCATCCTGGTGTCGAAGTCATAAGCGGCAAAATTGGCGTTCATGGCGGGCGACGAGACTTGACCGCTGGCGGTGCCATTTAGCGTGACCCAGCCATGAAGGGTGAACGGAAGATCGCGCGACCCATAGGCCGCTTGCAAGAGTGGAGTCCACTCCCTGACGTTATGACTTGTGAACGAAAAATGCAGCGCAGAGTTCGGCGTGAGCGCGCCCGCAGCGCTGATTTCCGAGGCGGGCGTGGTTAGATGAACCTGGCTTACATCTAGTTCGTTGTTCGCTCCGCGGTAAAGGCCATCGATCTGACCTTGCACTGGAATATCGTTGGCTGCGGCCTTAGAGGTGGGCGCGAGGGTCACCTTCAGGCGGGTTTCAGCGTTTTGCAGAGCGCCCACCCAGAGAACATCGACATTGCCGCTGGCATTGGCGGAAAAGTTGAGCTGATCGAGCGGCAATCGTTTGGAGCTCAGCGCTTGCATGGCTGGAAAAAGCGGGAAGCCCGCGATTTGCAAGCGCACCGAACCGCGCTGCAGGCTGGCAGGCTGCACCCCTCCGGCTGGGCGGGTCGAGGTGGTGCGAGGAGAGGTGCGAGATGAGTTGCGAGGCGCAGCGCGAGAAAGTTCCGTTCCGTTCTGCCAATTGGTCACATCGGCCTCGCCGCTCAGGTCGCCGCCAAATACGGTGGCCTTGATCGAAGAGATTTGAACGCGTCGCGGAGTGATTGAAAATCTCGCTTGAAATCGACCGTTGCGAGTGACCAACTTTCGGTTCGCCCATTCCAGGTCTTTTGCCTGCACTGTTCCCAGGGTAGAAAAATCCCCGGCGCTCCACGAGCCTTTGCCTTCAAATTGAGCTGTACCTTTTTGAAGTTGCATCTGCCGCGTCAGGAAGGCGAGTTGGCCGAGGTCAGCGACGCCGCGATAGTCACCGCTCAATTTAGGATGTTGAAAGTCATCGATGCGCCCGGCGAAGTGGATTTGAGAATTTCCGGAATCCAGAGCCAGACTACTGATATCGATGTGATGGCGGCCCAGAACCAGCAAAGCATCCGTTCCCCAGAGGAATGAAGGATAGCGCTTGATGCGGGTGTCGACGTTTTTTGCGATGACGCGCGCTTCATACTGCCGCCGCAACAGCGAGTAATTTAAAAACACGGTAAGATCGCGCGCGGCGAAGTCGAACGGAATCGTATTGTCTTCCCAAAGAAGCACGCCGTGGTCGACTTCGACATGTCCAACCGAGAGCGACAGCAGTTCTTCCAATGGGCCTTGATAGTTGGAAACGGTGACTCTGGGGTTAGGGACATTCGTGGCGCCGTCAGCAGAGGCAATCACGTGTGCAACCGGATGATCGAGCACAAGCGAATGCAATCCGATCGTGGTGCTGAAGATGGAGATAATCTTCAACTCCGCCTGCACGCGGTCGACGCGCATGAACGGAATCTCGCCCGAAGCTTCGCTGCCGTGAATAATAAGATTGCGAGCATCGACGCGCAGGCGGAAGGGTGTAATGTGCAGTTCGCCGAGTTCAACGCGACCACCGGTAATTCTTTCGACGGAGGCGATGACGCGCTGGCGCACTTTCTGCCGGAACGAGCTGGTCGTTACATACCAACCGAGCGCGCTGAAACCGATGATGCTGAAAGCAAGGAATGAAAAGAAGAGATTTCGGAGGATGCGACGCCTCTGGGGAAGCGCGCGGCTCAACGGTTCCGCTCTCCGAGGCTGGAATCCGGGCTCACAATTTCGCTAGTGGAGCGCAGGCTCGCGAGCCATCCCGAGAGCAGTTCATTCATCTTCTTCTCGACCAGTAGATCTTTAATGTGTCCCGATACTTCAACCAGCGGCGCGGCGTTATTGCCGGCCCGTTTCATCTCCGGCAGCAATTGCTCGTTGTAGTAGGCTTCGACTGCGCTCTGATCGATTTGAACCGAAGGACGGAGACGTTCCTCGACCAATTTCATGAGCTGAAGCTGCTCGGCGAGGCGACGTTCGAGGGAACTCTGGGTGAGGCCGCAGCGTTGGAGGGCAGCTTGCCACCCGGCCGCAGTGGCGCCCTCGGGATGTAGCTTGCGCACTTCGGCGACGCGATCTGCCACCTGCTGTGACGGGACGGATTGACCCGGGCGAAGTTGTTCGCGAAGAAGTTCCTGATCAATCAGGCGATCGAGGGCGGCGGACTTTTCGGCCTTGGAGAATGAGTTCGAGTCCCTTCCGTCGGAAAAACTTTCGAAGGACAATTCCTGCTCCCAATCGCTCTGCAAAACGACATGGCCGTTAACGTTGGCGACGACGCGATCGATGATTTCAGCTGTTGAGTGCAGTGACACCAGCATGAGCAGCGCGGTAATGACCGCAACGCACTTCACCGGTTTGAGGATTGGCTGCTTCATTAGAATGTCTGCCCCACGCTGAACGAAAAATTGAAATGGCCCGCGCGCTGGTATCCGAACTGGCCGACCGATTGTCCCGATGCATTGTTGGTTGTGATGTTCGTGAAGCTGGGAAAATAGGGCGGATTCAAATTGTATCCAAAATCAAAGCGCAATGGGCCGATCGGCGTTTGGTACCGGACACCGAGGCCGACGGCGTGTGAAGCGTAATTGTAGTTGCATTGCAGATGGGTTGCTTCGTGGAAGCAGAAATCCTCATTGGGCTGATGGACACGAATGAGGCTGGGAAGCATCTCTTGTGGTCGCGCGAAAACGTTCCCCATATCGTGGAACAGCGAAAAGCCGATATTGTCTTCGAGGTAGGGCACTCGAACATTTGGAAAACGCATTTCGAGACTATTGAGGAACACGACGCTGCCACCTACGGGAAATCCGGTGAATGGGTCACGCGGCCCTGCTTGATTTAACCCGAATCCGCGATGAGAGTTGCCACCACCACTATAAAAACGCTCGGGCAAAGGAACTAAAGTATCAGTGGACGCTACGGAGGCCCCGGGATCCACCACAACCGTGTTTCCGAAGGGATTCTCAATTCCGACAGTCGTAGAACGGGCGAAGACAAAACCTTGACCGGTGCTGCGATTCCGACGAAGGGTGTAATAGCTGGAATTCTTCGCCAGGAAGCGGCCGAAATCGGCCTCTGAGCCAAAAGAACTGGAGGCGACACCGCCTTCGATGGTGGTGTAATTTCCCCGTGTGCTCTCCAGGTCGTTATCGCGGCGGTTGCGGATGTACAGGAAGTTCGGCATTCCCACGCGGGTTGGCTTGGAGAGAAGAGGGATGAGATCGGAAGTCACCTCGATATTGCTGGCCTCAACTCTTCGATAGCTGAAACGATAGGTCATTGTTGTCAAATCCCGGTCAGGCGTCTTGTAGAGAACTTGCGAAAACTGCAGCGTTCCTTCCAGCCGCTGCGAAGTAAAAGTTGAGACGTCGACCGTGTTGTCATAAAAAACAGTAGCGGAGAAGCGAAGCTCGCGACTCATAAGCTTCGGAATATCGTAATTGACCAGTCCCCTTTGCTGTAGGTTACTGAGGTTGGTCTTCATGGTAAGCGTTTGGTGGCGGCCGCCGAGGTTAATGCGGCTGACCCCGAAAGAGACTCTGGGGCTGACGCCAGTCGTCCCCAGCGGCTGGTTGCTTCCGGCGGAGGGCTGTCCGGTCTGGAATTCGAACCCGACGCCGTAATCGAAGGTGTAACGCTCCGCCTCACGCGCGGTGACGAGGACGTTCTTGCTGGGTTCGGTTCCCTCGGGATTCTGAATGGCTGTATCGACCTGCTTGAAGAGGCCCAGATCGTAGAGCCGCCGTTGCGTTTCGAACATCTCCTGCTGGCTGAGAGGTGCGCCCGGCTGCACTTGCAATTCGCGGTGTGCGACGCCGGGACGAGTGTGGCGAAGCCCGTCAAGAAATACCCGGTTTACAAAAAACTGCTCGCCTTCATGAATCGAAAAAGTGACTCCCACGCGAGGCAGATTGTCGGCGTCNNATTGTCGGCTGACTCCACCGGAACATAGCTGACATCGACGCTGGCATTCGGAAAGCCGTTATTAAAATAGCGGCTCAAGATTGTGTCGCGGTCATTGGCCAAGCTTGATTCATCAAAGCCCTGCCCTTCGGCCGTGGAAATCTCTGGCAGTTGTTCTGACGGAAGCGTATAGCCGCCTTCGATACGCACCCAGGCCACGCGGGTCTGCGGTCCTTCTTTCACGAAGATCTGGATCGCCAGTTGTGCGGCAATGCCCTGATAGTTGCTGAGCAATGTGCTGGTGACTTCGGCTTGGCGAAAACCGCTGGCCCGGTAGAGAGCCCGAATTGTTGCGACATCCTCTTCCAGCAAGACCTCGCTGTAACGGCCATGGCTGAACACCCGTCCAGCGGCTTGCTCCTGCATTCGCGCCCGAAGCAACTCGTCAGAAAAGAACCTGTTGCCGGAGATGCGAATGGCGGCCAGTTTGTGGCGATCACCGGGATTGATGGCGTAGACGATCTCCACAACTTTGCCGTCGAGCGTGCTGTGTTGATTCACACTGACGGTGACATCAAAGTAACCGAGAGTCTGCAGATGATTCTGGATGTTGCGCCGGCCTTCGTTTAGCAGATCGTCATCGACGGCGCCCTCTTCGTAGATGGGCACGAGTTTTTTGAGCAGGTGCTGGGTCAGTTTGAAGCCTTCGGCGGCAATGTGGACTACGGGGCCGCGCTCCACCCTGAAAACGTAATCGACCGTGTTGCGGCCAGGCTGGTACGTGCGATTAGCGACTTCTACCTGGGCGAGAAGCCGGTTTTGCTTTTGATAGCGCTTGCGAATGCGCTGGAGGGACCGAGTGAGCCGATTGGCAAAGACAGGTTCGCCTGACTTCAGGTGAGCAATCTCTTTAATCTGCTCTACGGTATATCCGGCGTCGCCTTGCAAGGCGAAATCTCCGATAACGGCGCGGCGGCCTGTAACCACGCGGAATGTCAAGTTGACCTGGTGTTGCTGTTCGTCACGCTGCTCGGAGATGGTCGCTGTTGATTGATGGAATCCATTTTCTTCCATCATCCGCTTGACACCCTCCAGCGCGTGGGTGCGTTTCTGCGGAGTATAGAGTTCACCGAGCTGGAGGCGGGTGGCGCTGGCGAGCTGGTTCGCCGATGGATTGGTGGAGACTCCTTGAATGGTGACAATGCCTACGAACAAATTGGCGATGGTCACGAAGCGGAGCCGGACGCCGGCGGTGGTCGGGTCGGCCTCCGCTTGAATATCGGAGAATCTGCCCATAGCAAAAAGGCCTTGCATGGCGTTGTGAAGATTCTCGCGGGTGAGAGGCTCGCCGATTTTCAAGCCGCTGACTGCGAGCATGGAGGGGACTTCCTCGGGCGGAAGACCGGGGAATTCGATCTGGTCGATCGCCAGGCCGAGATAGGAGGAGATGGANNTGCTTTATCTTTGTCTTTAGGGTGAACAGGATGCCAATTCCAGAACCGGTGGGCCAACGGAGAGGGGCCGAGCTGCGCTCGACTTGGATCCTCCGACTGTGCTCATGGCAGGCTCGCGAATGCGTACGTACCCGCGCTTGCGAAAGCCAGAATTCAGGATTCGCAGGCGTGACTCTTTTCGGGTTCGATGCAGCGCTCAACCGCACACTTAGCTCGCTGGGATGAAGATTGGTGGCCGGAACCTATAATACTGGTTGGAAAGCGCAGAAAAGGTAATTGGCAAGGTGAGCACTTTGGAAAATACCGTGGTAAGCAAGGCAAGTGACGAGAATAGCGTTTCGAAAATGGCCGACCAATATACGGATCGATATTCGCGGCAGGTGTTGTTCAAGGAGATTGGCGCGGAAGGTCAGCAGAAGCTTTCGCAGTCTCGCGTGGTCGTAGTGGGCTGCGGCGCTACCGGATCTGCCGGGGCCGCGTTGCTGGCTCGATCAGGCGTGGGAACGCTGCGTATTCTTGACCGCGATTATGTCGAGCCAAGCAATTTGCAGCGGCAAACATTGTTTGATGAGGATGACGCTCGCGAATCTGTGCCCAAGGCGATCGCGGCGGCTCGGCAGATTGCGCGCTTCAATTCGCAAATAGTAGTTGAGCCCCATGTGGCGGATGTGACGCCGGCGAATGTTGATTCCCTGCTTGGCGGGGCCGACCTGATTCTCGATGGAACTGACAATTTCGAAACTCGCTACCTTATTAATGACTATGCGATGAAAAATTCGGTGGCCTGGATTTACGCGGCAGCGGTGGGCAGCTACGCGCTGACCATGAATATCTTGCCCGGGGAGACGGCTTGCCTGAGCTGCATTTTTCCGGAGTCTCCGCGGGGCACGGTGGAGACGTGCGAGACGGCGGGCATTTTGAACGCTGCGGTAAACCTGGTGGCGTCGATCGCCGCTACGGAGGCGCTGAAGTTTCTCGTTGGGGCGCGGTCGAAGATGCGGCGGACGCTGCTGTCATGGGATGTATGGAGCAATGAGCGGGCGGAATTGGGAGCGGGCACTTCGCGCGCGGGGTGCCGGGCCTGCGCGGGAGAGTTTGTTCATCTGGCGGGTGAAGGTCGCCCGCATATTACTTTGTGCGGCCGGAATTCGGTGCAGATTCACGAGCGGCAACGTCCGGTGGACTTTGCGGAACTGAGCGGGAGGCTGCAGCCTCACGGAGTGGTTCGGCACAATGAGTTTGTGCTGAAGTTTTTTCGCGAGCCTTATGAGATGACGCTGTTTCCAGATGGGCGGGCGATTATTAAAGGGACTACCGATACGGCGGTTGCGCGGAGTTTGTACGCTCGGTTTGTGGGGAGCTAGAGTTTAACCTCTGCGGCTAAAGCCGATCTAATAGCAGAGCAGTTATCGCAGCGGTGAGCTGCTACTTCAATCCTCAATCAGAGCTAACCGATTGCAGGATGTGCGCACTCGTTTTCACCTGACATCGGCATCGTTCTCGCGCGCATTGCCGAGGTTTAGCCGTTCGTGCTGGGAATTGGCGGAGATCGAGGGTGTTTTGAAGGTGCCGAAAACTGGCCAGCAAACTGCACTTCACGGAGTAGGTTTAATTTTCTGGAGGCAGTATGCGACCCTACGTGGTTTTGAGTGCGGTAGTTTTGATGGCGGCAATGGCCCTCGGCCAACAACTCGCCCCCTTTCCCCAGCGCAATTATGAAGGCGGATTCTACGGAGGCGGACCTTTCATCCCGCTCCTGACCACGCCAGAAGTTTCCCTGCAATCGGTTTCCCCGAACCCGGTGGGAGCCAGCAATGCCACCACAGGTTTAATTGCAGGGGCAACCAACGCCACGCTTTCGCAGGTCGACGGACTGACAAGTTCGGAATATCCCGTAACTGTCTGGTACCAGGGAGGCGCTCCGCTTACCACTCCGCAGGTTCAGCTGTGGCCGGAGATGATTGGCCGCGAAGGCCACATCATGCGCGGCGGCATGATGCATGAGGCAATGGGAGAGCGCGGGCGCGAAGAGCACGGCGAACACGCAGAGAAGCGCGCGGCTTGGACGTTTTACAGCGGAAGCTACGAGGCGTCGAATTCTATCGCATCGACAGGTGCGGTAAAGACTGGCAAGAAGGCCGCTCGTACCTATACCAATGACGACGTCGCTCGCGAGAATGATAAGAACGGTAGCGTGAAGTACGACGGCAAGACGGAAAAGATTTAAGGGCAGCTATCAGCTTTCAGCTCTCAGTTTGGGCTCTCGGTTCCCTGCTTTGTGGGGGCCGGGAGCTTTTATTTTTTGCGGTCTTCAGTGAGATGTTTGCTTCATATCTGTTATCTTCTTGCGGTCGATCTTCCTCACAAATAAAACGACTGGCGCTGCGGCTTCACTAAGAACTCTCGTTTCGCCGCAGACGCCGTCAAGGATTAATTGTCTTTATGGCTGAACTAGCACGTCCCGAGCCCTCTCGCGTTTATCGCTGGACTGTATTGCTGTTCGTCAGTCTGGCGATGGGCGGGAATTACTACATCTACGACAGCATTAATCCGCTGGAACGCATTTTCATCGACAAGCTGGGCTTCTCGGCCACCGCGTTTGGGTGGTTGAACTCGGCATATAGCGTTGCCGCGGTTGCGACGTTGCTGATTGGCGGGATCATTATCGACCGCATCGGCACTAAAAAGGCGATCACGTTTTTTGCCGTAGTTTGCCTGCTGGGTGCTTTGCTTACGGCACTGCGCGGACAACCGGCGGTCATGATTGCGGGGCGGACGGTGCTTGGTCTCGGCGCGGAATCGATGATCGTTGCGGTAACGACGGTACTGGCGAAGTGGTTTAAGGGGAAGGAGCTGAGCTTCGCCTTTGGCATCAACCTGCTTATCGCGCGGTTGGCTTCCGTGGCGGCGGATAACTCGCCTACTTGGGCCAACCGAGTTTTTTATCCCAACGGGCCGGCGGGGGAGCCTAGCTGGCAGGGCCCGTTAATGATTGCCGTAGGGGCTGGAGTCCTGGCGGTGGTTTGCTCGGTCGCTTACTGGCTCCTCGAAAGCCGCGCTGAGGGCCGGTACGAGTTGGGACAGGCGGGGTCGATCGACAAGCTGGAGTTTGGGCAGATCTTTCGGTTTAATGCGTCTTACTGGTATGTGGTGGGGCTTTGCTTCACTTTTTACTCTGCGATCTTTCCGTTTCGGACGTTTGCCATCGATTTCTTCACGAATAAGATTTTGGCGGTTCATGGCGGAGTTGGCGCTTCGGAGGCGATGCGGGTGCTGGCTCATGAGCGGGCTGGATTCTTTAACAGTCTGCTTCCGCTTTCGGCGATGGTGGCTACTCCGCTCTTCGGATTGCTGGCCGATAAGATTGGAAAGCGCGCGTTCCTGATGATGTTCGGGTCGATCCTACTGATGCCCGTTTATCTAATGATGGGGTATACCAATATTTCGCTTTATGTTCCGGTATGCATGATGGGGATCGCATTTTCGCTGATTCCGGCGGTAATGTGGCCTTCGGTGGCTTACATTGTCGACCAGAACCGGCTGGGGACGGCTTATGCCCTGATGACGCTCATCCAGCAGATCGGCTTTTTTATCCTTAATCTGATGATTGGGAAGGCCAACGATTATTCGAATGCTGGCCTCGCGAACCCTGGAGGTTATGGGTTGGGGATGTGGATCTTCTCGATTTTAGGCTTCGTGGGGCTGACTTTCGCCATCCTATTGCGGGTCCGGGAGACGGGACCGCAGGGGCATGGGCTAGAAACGATTACGGCGAAGGGGTAGGAGTGTGGCGGCGGGGNNGACGGGGCAAAGCCCCGTCACCACACGGTTACCAAGTCCCCAGAAAACTACAGTTTTTGGTATTCTGACTAATTGAACAGGGTCTAGTGGCTTTGGGCTGCTGCCTCGGCAAATTTGTACAACGTAATGACTTGTAAGCCGCATCCTAGCAAGTAGCGGCCGGAAAAGGCGACTTGACCGACNNACGTAACAACGAAGCAGAACTTATTGAGCGGGCGAAACAGGGTGACGAAGCAGCTTTCGAAGCCTTGTATCACCAGCACAAACGTCGAGTGTATTCGCTATGTTTGCGGATGGTTTCCAATCCCGCGCAGGCCGAAGATCTGGCCCAAGAAGCATTTCTTCAGCTCTATCGCAAGATTGGAACGTTCCGCGGGGAATCGGCGTTTTCAACTTGGCTGCACCGCATGACGGTAAATGTGGTACTGATGCAGTTGCGCAAGAAGGGCCTTCCGGTGGTGTCGCTCGAGGAGACTCTCGAAGCCGACGACGAGGCTCCCAGAAAAGAGTTTGGCGCCAAGGATGTAAAGCTGACTGGATCGGTAGATCGACTGGAACTGAGACGTGCTATCGATCGGCTGCCGCCGGGGTATCGAACGGTTTTTATACTGCACGACGTTGAGGGATTCGAGCACAACGAAATTGCGGAAATCGTGGGATGCTCGATTGGTAATAGCAAGTCGCAACTTCACAAAGCAAGATTGAAGTTGCGAGATTTTCTGAAGTTCATGAGAGCCGAACAGGCCAAGACTGGTTAGTGGATGTTGCAGCACTGGGGAGAGATGTTATGACGTGTTCTGAAGTTCAAGAAGTTTTGCCGGAGCTTATCGATGCTCCGGAGAACGGGAACCTTCCGTTCGATTTCCAAAGTCATTTAAGCTCCTGCGCTGACTGTTCTGGCTTGGTGTCGGAATTGAGAACGATATCGGGCGGGGCGAGGCAACTGGCAGAGAATGACGAGCCGGCACCGGAATTGTGGCTGCGCATTGCAGCTCAGTTACAGGCTGAAGGGCTGATCCGCGATCAAGAAACGGATTTTTCGGAGCGCGAGCAGCAACGCGTGTTGGTGCCAACGAGGCCGCGATGGCGTATGTCGTGGCTGGTTCCAGTGGCGGCAGTGCTGCTGGTGGCCGGGACCTACGTGGCGAAACATCAATCGCAGCCGCTGACTTCAGAGCGTAAAGCACCGGCAACTCCGGCGCCTACCCCATCTCCCAACACGCAATCTACTAACACAACGGCTTCCACTCCGTCAGCACCTTCCTCTTCGATCCCAGCTTCAACGCCTACTCCGGCTTCAACGCCCGTTGTGGCATCAACCGGCAAGGCTGCATCTTCCGCTGAGTCAGAGCAGTTGGCGCAGAGTCGTAGAGAGAGTCAAGAAGCCGCACCGAGCAGCGAAGATGACGAACAATTTCTGAGTGTGGTTTCAACCCGTGCGCCTTCGATGAAAGCAACGTATGAAAAGCAGTTGCAAGCTGTGAATGCCGACATTCGGGAATCGCAGGCTTATGTGGATCAGAATCCGGGGGATGCGGACGCGCGTCAGCATCTGATGGAAGCGTACCAGCAGAAGGCACTTCTTTATCAGATTGCATTGGATCGTATTCAATAGTCGGAAGGGCGGACCGGCGTACCCGGCCGCAGGGGCGTAGGTTATGGCGAGTCTTCGGGGAGTTTTTCACAGCGGAGTTCATCACACAGTCATCAACTCAAACCTGGCCGCGAGTCTGATGCTGTCGGCATGTCTGGCATCGACAGCCTTCTCCCAGACGGCGCCTCCAACTTCCGCCCAGCCCTCCGCGCAAACCACGAAGAAGGAGTACCGGTTTGCGGTTGGCGCGCGGCCCAATATTTCCGTCGACACACAGAACGGCGCAATTTCTGTGAAGCCCGGGACCAGTAACCAGATCGTCGTGACGGCGACAATCAAGTCCGCGAATGTCGAGGTTGACCGCCAGCAAACGGGCGAGCGCATCGATATTGCAACCCACGTGCTCCAAGGTGCGGGACAACAGACGGGGCAGATTGATTATGACGTGCTGGTTCCAGCCGGGGCCACGGTTAGCCTCCATTCTTCGACCGGGCCGCTATCGGCGGAGCGTCTACAGGGTGACATGACTCTGGAAGGTACGGATGCCGTCGTGGATATTCGAACCATCAATAATGGCCACGTGCACGTTCGCACCATGCGTGGACCGATCACGCTGACTGACGTGCGCAATGGGCACGTGGAAATCTCATCGATCAGCGGCGATGTGCACCTGAAATCAGTGACCGGCCCGCTGGTGCAGGCGAATTCCGGCAGCGGCAAAATTTTTTATGACGGTGACTTCGGCTCCGGCGGCGACTATAAGTTCACCACCCACACCGGCGATATCGAGGCTTTGGCCCCCGCTTATGTGTCCGCTGATTTCAAAGCGCACTCTGTCCTCGGGCGCGTGCAGAATGACTTCCCGCTTCACCCCCAGCACTCCCGTTTTTCCGAGGAAGCGGGACGTTCCTTCTTCGGCACTGCAGGCAATGCAGGATCGTCGGTAGTGCTGCGCTCCTTCAGTGGTAAAATCCGCCTCAAGCAACGCTGAAAATAAATCTGAACCAGCTCTCAGCTATCAGTTCTCAGCATTCAGTTAAAGCCCTGAGATGTAATTGATAGCTGACCGCTGAAAGCTAATCATGGAGCCTCCTCCGGCGAACGCGCGCGCCGTCTTTCTCGTCGGATTCATGGCGTCCGGAAAGACTACCGTAGGAGCGGCGCTTGCCCGTAGGCTGGCTTGGGACTTTGTGGATCTGGATGCCGAGATCGAAATCCGTGAGGGCAAAGCCATCGCCGAGATTTTTCGTGATCGCGGAGAAAGTGAGTTTCGACTGATCGAGGCCGCTGCTCTCCGCGAGTTGACTGAAGCGCTGGAACGCGACACCGTAATCGCGCTCGGTGGCGGAGCTTTTGCCCAATCCGATAATCTGGAATTGCTAAAGCCTTGGCCTTCTATTTTCCTGGACGCCCCGGTGGAAGAGCTCTGGCGCCGTAGTCAACAGGAAGATAAAAAGCGGCCGCTTCGGAATAATTTTCCCGATTTTGCGCGCTTGCACGAAAATCGGTTGCCCTTTTATCGCAAGGCGCAGGTCACTATCGTAACCTCTGGACGGGATCAAACCTCCCTTTGTGCCGAAATCGAGAGTATTTTGCAGTTTTGGGATAAATCGGCATCCGCCGTTTCCTCTCAGGCTCCTCAAACTCGTTTTGAAACAGGAGAAACAAAGTGAAGTTGTTTTTACGCCTACTCCCCATGCTGGCTGCAGTAATGTTGGTGATCGCACAATCGGTCGCGGCTTCGGCTGCTCCCTTGCCTAAGGACGATAAAGAGAAAGAAGCAAAACACGAAGGCAAGGAAATCGACTCAGGATCTTTTGGCGTATTCCAGAACGGGCACCGTGTGGGAACAGAAACATTCTCCATTTACCAGACCGGCTATGGCAGCGTGATCCATTCCGAATTTAAGACGGAGAATGCCCCCACCGAAGCGATGCAGACGTCCGAGATGCAGCTCACGTCCAATGGCGACATCCGGCGTTACGAATGGAAAGAAATAAGCCCAGAGAAGGCGCAATCGGTAGTGGTTCCGGCGTCCGATTTTCTGACCCAGAAATGGAAGGCTTCGCCGCAGGACAAAGAACAAGAACAGCCCTACTTGCTGCCGGTTTCAACCAGCATTCTCGATGACTATTTCTTTGTTCATCGCGAAGTGCTGGCGTGGAAGTTTCTAGGCGCCTCTTGCAAGCAGGACAAAGTGCTGCAGTGTCCGGTAAAGCAGCGCGCGCAATTTGGGACGTTGAACCCGCGCCAGCATGCTCCCGCCCCGATGAGCATGGAATTTCTAGGCCGGGAGAAAGTTGCGCTAAAGGGCGGAGAACAAGACTTACTCAAGCTGGAACTGAAAGGCGAGTCAAGTACTTGGCAACTATGGCTCAATGATCAATTTAAAGTGATGCGAATGGTGATTGTGGGAGAGAATACAGAAGTGGTTCGCGATTAGGCGGACTCTCATACTGCGATAGTCCAGTCGGCTGACCACCTTTGCTATCAACCATCATATTAACCATCATATTTAACCATCAATGACGATCATTGATTCACGCACCACACGCGTGCTGTTTACAGCAACGCTGTTCTTCTTGGGTATTGGCTTTGTGTTGGCGGCCAGGCGAACGCTGCTGCTGTTCCTCTTTGCCATCATTTTTGCCTACCTCATTAATCCCGCAGTCGCGCGATTGGAAAAAATAGTGCATCGCCGGGCGTGGGCGATCGCAATTATTTATCTGCTGCTTCTGATTGGGATCGCAATCCTCGGCTTTCTGGTGGGCCCGCGGATCGCGCGGCAGAGCGCAAAGCTCAGCGAATCGCTGCCGGGGCTTATGGACAAGGCCAACACCGGACAAATCTTGGGTCAGATCCGGCAGTTGACGGCGAAGATCGGCAGCCAGCATCACTGGAGTTTTGCGACGCAGCAGCGCATTCAGAGCTTCCTGGTAACCCGGCGCGACGATCTGGCGCGTCTTGCTCAGCACATCGGTGTACGGGTTGCGGAATCGTTGCAGCAGGTTTGGGTATTGTTTCTCGTGCCCATCCTTGCCATCTTTTTTCTACGCGATGGCGGCAGCTTCCAGGAGACGCTGCTTTCGCTGGTGCAATCGCGCTCGCAACGCGAATTTCTGGATGATGTTCTCCAGGATTTGAATCAGATGCTGGCGCAATTTATACGCGCGCAACTGACGCTGGCGGCCTTGTCGTTCGTGGCCTACCTTACGTTTTTAGGATTGATGGGAGTGCCGTACGCACTCATGCTTGCCTCCGCCGGGGGCGCGCTCGAATTTCTTCCGGTGGCCGGACCGCTCATCGGCGGGGTTGCAATGTTGACTGTTGCAATGCTTTCTGGCTACGCGCACTGGGGCTACTTGCTGCTTTTTCTGTTTGTCTGGCGAATGCTGCAGGACTACGTCATTTCTCCGCGCATCATGGGCAGCAGCGTCGAATTGCATCCCCTTGCGGCCTTGTTCGGAATTCTTGCTGGCGGCGAGATTGCGGGAGTGATCGGCGTGTATCTCTCTATACCCGTGATGGCCGGCCTGAGAATTGTCTGGCGGCGATGGCGCATTTTTGCCGAAAAGCGCAGATTTGGACCTTTGAACGGAGACGCGTTTCCGCAGGATTTGGGAAAAGGAAGAATCGGTTAGCCGCGTTCCGCATTCATGCTGGCCTCTCTTCAATAATTATTTGAAGATTTTTCTCGCGCTTATGCTTGATTCGTCCCGCTGGATTTGAGAAAGCGGCCATCTACAGAAAGTCGCTGGTATAAAATCACAATTCAACATGCCGAATAAACTTGCTGTAGGAATTCTTGGTGCCACGGGCATCGTGGGGCAGAGATTTATCCAAATGCTCGAGGGGCATCCGTGGTTTGAAGTGGCGTGGCTGGCCGCGTCCGATCGATCGGAAGGGCGTGCTTACGCTGAAGCGTCACGCTGGAAATTGAAGACGGCGATCCCGGCTGCCGTCGCGAAGATGAAGGTGTCGCCCGCAAAACCTGATGGCGCGCCAAAAATTATTTTCGTCGCGCTTGATGCTTCAATCGCGCGCGAGATGGAGCCGCAGTTCGCAGAGGCTGGATGCGCCGTAATTTCCAATTCAAGTGCGTTACGCATGCAGTCGGATGTGCCACTAGTGATTCCTGAGGTCAATGGCGATCACATTGCATTGATTGAGAAGCAGTCGTGGCGAGCGAAATCTCGCGGGTATGTAGTGACGAATCCCAACTGCTCTGCCATCGGACTGGTGCTGGCACTAGCGCCCCTGCATCACGCATTCACGCTGGAGAAGGTCATGGCGGTCACTATGCAGGCGGTGAGTGGGGCTGGTTATCCGGGCGTTGCGTCACTCGACATTCTCGGCAACGTGATTCCTTACATTTCTAACGAAGAAGAAAAAATGGAGGAGGAGACGCAAAAACTTTTAGGTACGCTGATTGGCTCGCGCATTGATCCAGCTCCGTTTGCAATGAGCGCGCAATGCAATCGCGTTGCGGTGGAAGATGGGCACACCGAATCGATTGCGATCCGTCTGCAAAAGAAAGCGACCGCAGAAGAGATTATTGCCGCGTGGAATGGCTTTCGTCCGGAGCCGCAGCAGCTGCGCCTGCCGAGCGCACCCGCGCAACCCATCGTTTACATGACCGCGCCGGATCGTCCCCAACCGCGCTTTGATTGCGATGCCGGGGCAGGCATGGCAACTTCTGTCGGACGCCTGCGGAAATGCAATGTTCTCGATTGGAAATTTACCGTCCTGTCCCACAACACGATTCGCGGAGCAGCCGGGGCTGCGGTGCTCAATGCCGAACTCCTGAAGGCGAAGGGATATTTCGGGTGATGGCAAACTTCGCCGCCAAGTCAAAATCCGCGCGTGTAGAGACGGGGATTTCTCCGTCTCGGCTGCGGG
>PLBX01000315.1 GCA_003135495.1 Acidobacteriaceae bacterium
CTGGAAGAGATTCGCATGCTGACGAATCTGGAAACCTTTACCGAAAAACTTCTGCAAATTGTTTTGGTGGGACAGCCGGAGCTGGAACAGCGCCTCAAGCAGCCCCAGCTACGACAGTTGCGCCAGCGCTTGACCTTGCGCGCCAAAACTCACCCGCTCAATCTTGACGAAACCAAATCCTATATAACGCAACGCCTGCGCATTGCCGGGTCGAACGGCGATCCTATTTTTGATAACGATTCCGTGGTCTCCATTTTTCGTTACTCGCTAGGCATCCCGCGCGTCATCAATTTGCTGTGCGAGCATTGCCTAGTCAGCGGATTCGTCGACCAGAAGAAAATGATTCCGGTTGAGGTGGTTGATTCCGTGGCTCGGGATTTTGATCTCGCCGAGGGGAATGCGGCTGCCGCCATGACCGCGCCAGTTCCCGCATCCTCCGACAAGTTCGATCTAGTGGAAGCTCTCCGTACTCTGGCGACGCTGGCCGATCGGCTGCGCCAATCTGAACGACAGGATGTCCCCAAGGAAGGGAAACTATGAGCCGTATTCATGATGCTTTAAAGCGCGCCGAGCAAGAACGATCAACCTCTACGGGGACCCACGTCGAGCCCAGCTTCGACCAGCCTGAATTCCAACCGGACCGCGTCACGGCGGTGCCACCCGGAGCCGGGATGATGTCCAACACCGGAGGCGGGCTCAGTTACGAATCCTTGCTGGCGCGATGTCCGCAGACCGAATGGGCGCCCGATGCGCGAACCATGCTGTTTTTCGACAACAATGACAGCCGGGTCGGTGCCGAAGAATTTCGCACGCTACGCTCTCGTCTCTACCAGATCCGCGAGAAGATCCAGCTCAAGAATGTCATGGTCACGAGCGCCCTTCCCAAAGAAGGCAAATCTTTCGTGGCCGCGAATCTGGCCCAGGTTATGGTGCGGCAGCATGGACGCCGGGTGCTGGTGATTGATGGCGATCTACGCAATCCTGGCATGCATCGTCACCTCGGAGCGGCCCAAACCCCGGGACTAGCCGAATATTTGTTAGGCGAATGCGATGAAATCGCAGCGCTGCAACGCGGGCCCATGGAGAATCTGTTCTTCATGCCAGCCGGCCGCGCCGCGGGAAGCGCTCCAGAACTGCTCTCCAACGGGCGCCTAAAAATTTTACTGCAGAGACTTGAACCGCTGTTCGATTGGATTATTATTGATACCTCCCCCGTAATCCCGGTATCGGACTCCACGCTCGTGGCTAGCCTTTGTGACGGCATTCTCATGGTGGTCCGCTCCAACGTAACGCCATCCGATATGGCTCGGCGCGCGCGCGAGGAGTTCCCCGACAAACTATTGCTGGGAGTAGTGCTCAACGGAACCCAGTCCGGCGCCGTTGCACGTTCGAAGTATTACTACGGCGAAGCCGTAAGCAGCAAAGTTTAAGAAACGCAAAGAGCCAAGATAGCCGAGGGCAAGTTGATACGCCTTTTCAATGTCTATTATCCAGTTCGTACGCTGGTCCTGCTGATCGGAGAGGCCCTGATTGTTTGGACCTCTTTCGTTCTCGGCGCCATTTATGAACTTCGTGAAGACAGTTACCTTGTGCTTAATTATGAGGGTGGGTACCTCAAGATCCTCGCGGTAACACTGCTCGTATTGCTATGCTCGCATTGGCTGGATTTGTACGACACGGCCCGTCTCCAGACTAAGAGCGAGCTTTATTTCCGCCTGCTCATGGTTCCGGGCGTGCTTGCCTTCGTTCTAGCCGCCATCGCCTACGTTCGCCCCAACTATTTATTGGGAAGCGGATCTTCGGCGGTTGGCCTTCTCATCCTGACCGTGGCTTTATTCGGATGGAGGCTAGGGTTTACCTGGCTAGTCCAGCTGCCGATCCTGGTCGAGCGTGTTTACGTTCTCGGCACCGGGGAGCGCGCGCAACGGGTAGTTCAGGGCCTGCGCCAGAATCCAGAGATAGGAGTGGAGATTGCCAGTTGGACCGGCAAGATGGAAGGCGCAGTAACGCTGGAAGCGGTTGCGGCCCATTTGATGGAGGTCGTCGAGAAGCAAAAAGTGCATCGCGTTATCGTCGCGACGCCCGACCGCCGTGGCGCTCTGCCCATGAAGGAACTGCTTGAGTTGCGCATGCAGGGGGTCAAGATCGAAGAAGCCACTACGTGGCTGGAAAAAATCACGGGCAAAATTGAAGTTGAGAATCTGAATCCCAGTTGGTTGGTTTTTGGTCAAGGTTTTCGGCGCGGCGCGATATTCATCATGATTCGCCGCGTAATCTCTGTCGGCATTTCACTGCTTGGTCTTTTTCTCGCGCTTCCGCTATTCCCCTTCATCATACTTGCCATTCGTTTCGACTCAAAAGGCCCGGTATTTTACAGCCAGACGCGGGTCGGCAAGGGCGGCCGCACCTTTCAGGTCGTGAAGTTTCGAACCATGCGGCAGGACGCTGAAGCAGGCACTGGTCCGCAGTGGGCGGGCACTCACGATCCGCGCGTTACCCGCGTTGGGAAGTTTCTGCGCTCTTCGCGGCTGGATGAAATTCCTCAATTGTGGTGCGTGCTTAAGGGAGATATGGCCTTCGTCGGTCCGCGACCGGAGCGTCCCGAATTCATCGATATGCTCTCCAAGGAGATTCCGTATTACGGCGTGCGTCACATGGTAAGGCCCGGGCTGACCGGTTGGGCGCAGGTTAGATACAAGTATGGCAGCACCATCGAAGACGCCCGTGAAAAGCTGCAGTATGACTTGTTTTACATCAAAAATGCCTCGGTTGGTCTCGATCTTCTGATCATGTTCCAGACGGTGAAGACGGTTCTTTTGCGCCGGGGTGCGCAATGAAAATGAGATACGTCTTCTGGTTCTCGGCAGCTCTGGTTGGCTACTCGTACCTGGGTTATTCCGTATGGTTGTGGCTGCGTGGGCGCTGGTCGCCTCGTCCGGTGCGCCGCGGCTCTTGGTTGCCCTCCGTCTCCGCGGTGATGGTGCTGCGGAACGAAGAAGCGGTGATCGAGGAGAAGCTGGAAAATCTGCTGGCGCTCGATTATCCCGAGGATAAATTTGACATTGTCGTGGTTTCCGACGGCTCCAGTGATCGGACAGCCGCCATTCTTGACGAATACGCGCTTAGCTCCCGCACGGGAGGGGAAGTGCGAGCGGAGGTGCGTACCCTGATAAAGCCCTCTTCCCAAGGGAAGGCGGCCGGTTTGAATGACGCCATTCAGCTTGCGACTGGCGAACTGCTCTTTTTCACCGACGCGCGGCAGCACATCGAATCAGGCGCTTTGCGCAAGCTGGTTGAGAATTTTTCCGATCCTGAAGTCGGAGCCGCAAGCGGCGAATTGATGCTTGGCGATCCATCGAGTGGAGAAACCAGCAAGGGAATGGGTGTGTACTGGCGCGTTGAGAAGAAAATTCGAGAACTGGAATCGCAGTCAGGTTCTGTGCCCGGCGCGACCGGCGCTATCTACTGCGCTCGCCGGGAATTATTCGGAGCCGCGCCATTGCCGGAAGGCACCATTCTCGATGACGTTCTCCTGCCCATGCAGGTTGTGCGCCGAGGCTATCGCGTTATTTTCGACGCACGCGCCCGCGCTTGGGACTCGCCCGATCTTGGCGATGGCCGAGAATTTTACCGGAAAGTTCGAACCCTCAGCGGCAACTATCAGCTTCTTCAACTTGCACCCTGGTTGTTGACTTCAGAAAATGCAATTCGATTTGAATTCATTAGCCACAAACTTTCGCGCCTCGCGGTTCCCTTCGCCTTGCTGGCGCTGCTGATTACATCCCTCTTTCTGCCGCAGCCGTTCTACCGGATTGCGCTCGGTCTTCAGCTTGCCTTTTATGCTCTTAGCGTATCCGCCCTGGCCGGAATGAAGATTGGCCCCCTATCGCGAATTGCCGAACCAGCGCGGACCTTCCTGGTTCTCAATTCAGCAGCCATGGTTGCTTTCGTCAATTTTGCTACGGGCAGAAAGGCCATCTGGGTTCGCTAGACTGCATGAGAATTCTCTGGGTCAAAGCCGACAAACTCCTGCCCGTACAGAATGGCGGGAACATTCGCACGTATCACGTCTTGCGATACCTTTCGGCGCAGCACGAGCTTACTTTTTACTCCTATTACGGCGGCGCGTCCGACCCTGACTATGAACGGCAGCTAGAGCGTGAACTTCCCGGAGCAGTGGCGGTTTGTACCGGCAAACGAGAGCTGTCTGGCGCTGCCCGCGGACTTGACTATTTACTTCATCTTTCCGCCGAGCCGCCCTACGCTGTCAGCCGCTTTGCGGAGCCGTCAGTCCAAAAGCGCATTCAGACCTGGTTTCGCGAGCAACGTTTTGATGTAGCCGTCTGCGATTTTCTGGACGCTGCAGTAAATTTTCCTCCAAGACTCAACCTGCCCAGCGTCCTCTTTCAGCACAACGTGGAAAGCGAAATCTGGCGCCGCCATGCTGACACTTCCGAGAACCCGGTCAAGAAAATGATGTATGGCCTGGAATTCCGAAAAATGCTGGCCTACGAGCGTGCCGCGGTCCGCCGATTTCAGCACGTGATTGCAGTTTCCGAAAACGACCGGGCACTGATGATGAAGTGGATTGACGGCAATCGCATTACTGTCATTCCAACCGGAGTCGATCTTGCGCAGTATCGGCCCGCTTCCGCGTCCTCCTCAAGCACTTTCGACGCCTCCGCGCCGCTCATCACGTTTGTCGGCGCCATGGACTGGGAGCCGAATGTCGATGGCCTGGAATTTTTCTGCGGGGATGTTTGGCCTTTAATCAAGGCCGAATTTCCTCTGGCCCGCTTTCGAATCGTTGGGCGCAATCCCGATCGCCGCGTTCAAAGATGGCCCGCGATCGACGCCTCGATCGAAGTTACAGGACGTGTGCCCTCGGTCGTCGAGCATCTGCGCGAGTCCACGGTTGTCATCGTGCCACTTCGCATCGGCGGTGGAACGCGGCTCAAAATTTATGAGGCGATGGCTACGGCCAAAGCGGTTGTCTCGACTACGGTCGGTGCGGAAGGATTGGACG
>PLBX01000180.1:0-4941 GCA_003135495.1 Acidobacteriaceae bacterium
TGAATGTGATGATGCCGACGATGACTTATAGCGTGATGCGATCGATCACGATCCTAACCAACGCGCTGCGCCAGTTTACGGTGAAATGCATTGAGGGCATCACCGCGAACAAGAATCGCTGTGACTTCTACGTGCAAGCAACGGTTTCACTGGCGACGGCGCTGAATCCTTATATCGGGTATGCGAAGGCTGCCGAGATTGCCAAAGAAGCGGTGGCGACGGGCAAGTCGATTATCGAGATCGCGCGCGCCAAGAAGTTGCTTAGCGACGAGCAGATTAAAGAGATTCTTGATCCTGCACGCATGACCGAACCGGTGCGTCCACTGGACGCGGCGAAAGATCGCGAGAAGCTGAAGGCAAAGTAGCCTGCAATCCTAAGCGGATGCCCAATCCCACAACCGGCCTCCCGTAGAGACGCGGCTTGCCGCGTCTCTCGCGGCGAGCACGTGGAGCTAGACGGGGCAAGCCCCGTTTCTACAACTTAGTTTTTCTTCAGGAATCGCCGCCGGTTGAGGTGAGTGGAAGCGGTGGGTTGAATGTCATCATACTTCAGCACGCTGATGGAGCCATCCACTTCGAGCACCGCCAGCGCCGCTTCTTTGTAAGTCGCAACCCCGTGCTCTCGGAGCGCGCGCTCCAGCTCGTCCATGCTGACATGTTCATTGGCCATGTGAGACTGGATGACTTCGCCGTCATGAACTAACAGGCTGGGTTGTCCCTGAATATATTTTCGGAAGCGGCGATTTCCGCCGGAAAGTTCGGCGACCAGATAATTCATGATCAAGAGCGTCGTGGCGGCTACAGCGCCACCAGCCAGCGATGTGTCCGGGCCAGTCATGGCGTTCTGCACTGAGTTTGACAGCAACAGCAGCAGAGTGAGATCGAATGGAGTCATTTGCCCGACCTCTCGCTTGCCACTGATGCGAATTCCAGCCAGCACGAGAAGGTAGATGACTCCAGTTCGGAGTGCGATCGTGAGAAGCGTATGCGCGTTGGCGGGTAGCATCTTGTGTCGTGATTCAAGCAGTCGACTAAGACTTCGGCGACGCGGTAATCGGCACCGGCGCGTTTTTCGGCGTGCTCAGGTAGCCGGTGATCTTCTTTTTTTCTACGGTCCACACCACCAGTTCATAGAGCATGTGGTCACGTCCGCTGTAAAACTGCACCGGCTCGCTCTGCGTTCGATCTTTCTTCTCGATGGTCTTATCGTCGGCGGTAACGTTGAGCGTGTACTTCCCATGTTTCGCATCCGTCTTCTTCAATTGCAGCGCCACGGTCGAGATCGCCTGCGGCTTAGCGCCCTTCATCAAAGTGAACTCATAATACTGGCGATCGCCTTTGTGTTTAAGTGCTTCAAGGTCGCCTCGGGTATTGGCGATGAGTCCAGTCTGCACGCCCAGGTCCCCGATCGTGTTTTGCAGTCGCGCAATTGTCGACTCAAGAGATGCCTTGGTGGCAGCCACGTCACTTTTAACGCCGCCAACGTCAGTCTTTACCGCCCCGACTTCTCCAGCAACCGCATTCACATCTTCCTTCTGTTGAGCGGCCTGGGCTGCAAAGCGTGCGGATGCAAGTTGTTGCTGACGCTGTAATTCGGCGGTGCGAGTGGCCAATTCTTTCTTAGTCATGCCTAACTGATGGGCCAATGTCTCGGAATCGGCTTCAGCAGCCTGCACGCGCTTGGTTAAGTCGCCGATCTGTTTTTGGCTGGTGGCTTCATCTTGCGTAATGTTCTCTAACTTTCGATGATGGTCGTAAATGAAGTATCCCGACGCGGCGACATAGGCAATCGCCAGCACCAAAAGAATCCATTTGCCGGAGTTGTTCTGCGGCTCCGCCTGGTACACAACTGGTTGCTCACCTTCGGACATAAGTGGGTATCTCCGCTCAAAAATTGGTTGTAGGACTTATTGTTTGTGAGATGCGGTCCGGTGTCAATTGCGTTTCGTGTTCTTTAAAGTGCGATGAGTCCAGGGACTTAGGTGACTAGCGGGATCAAACGAGAGGAGTACCGGCAAACACTTCAGAGGCAGGGCGCCGGCTGCCGAGGATTAGCGTTATGTCCTGGCGGCGTAGCTAAGCGCTGGACCGCAGAGCATGGTAAGAGCGCCGCGCAAATCGGTAACGGCGGTTGCACCAATTTCCTGCGCGAAGTTAGAGGAAGCGAATTTGTAGGCAGCGCCACCCAGAATAATCTTAAGCGGCGGCTCTTTCAGTTTGCTGCGAATGGAACGAACTAAACCTACCGCAGCAGGCAGGTTCGCGACGAGGGTAGTGGAAATGCAGAGCAGATCGACCGGGCTGGCTTCGATGGACGCGAGTACGGAGGCGTGTGGAAGGTTGGTCCCGAGAAAGCGGACCTTCCAGCCATTTGCCTCCATAATATTGGCAAAAAGATTCGCGCCAATTTGATGCACTTCCCCCAAGACGCCGGTGACGACCATAGAGCCTCGCTGAATGGCGCTCGAAACCTGGCGGGAGTAAATGGCGGCGATGGCATCCTCGGTAATAGATGTGGCGGTGTGCTCCTGAGCCACAGTGATCTTATTCATTTCCCACAGTTCGCCGACGCGATGTTGGGACTCGGCAAACACATCGACGTAAATATCCACACTACTATGACTGGCATTGAGCGCCTCCTCGATGATGTTTAATGCGGCCTGCCGTTGACCGCTTAGAATCGCCGCCAGATAGACTGGGCTGGTGAGGGCCAAGCTGCTGCCACCCGGCTGTGTTCGAGTGATGGGCGGCGCGTCGTAAGCTTGCTTTGCGCGCGCCAGAAAAGTAGCCACCTCGCGGCTCTCCAGCGGGAGCAGTGCCGAAGTAAGATGTTTGGCGAGTTGCTCGATGTGCTCTTCGATGCTGTGGGCTGGAATTCCGCGCGCACCAAGCATTCTGACTGTCCAACGCATGTAGTCGCCGAACATCTCGGGCGAGCCCGCCTCGAACGCGCCCGCGAGAAACGCGACGTGAAAGCATGCGTCTGCCGTGCAGACTTGGCGGCCGCGATCGCCGTACCGGGCAACCCATTCGGGATGTTTGAAAAAAGAGTCGTCGGAGATTGCTTGCGCGATATCCTGCTTCGCCGAAATAAGTTTCTCTGCAAGATGAAGCCGGCCTGTGAGGTCTTCAGGTATCGTCGGAAGAGCGCAATCGGTCATTAATTATTTGCCTGCTTGATCTGCGGACGGTTGCGCGCCGCCGTAGTGGTGGACGGCTTCTTCGCTTCTTCAACAAAATCCTCAATGCCGTTCGCTACCGTTAGCGAAGTAAAGGCGGGATCGAGTTTCAATCCCTTTGGCATCAGGCCGTGAGACTGATGATGGGCATCGCTACTGTGCCATGTTCGGAACGATTCCTGATCGGCCCATTGCGTGAGCAGCAAAAACACCGCAGGGTCGGCGGCATCTGTCATAACGTTGAGACTGCGGAAACCGGGCACTCCATCGACTAAATGGGGACGGTTAAGAAAGGCCTGGCGTACTTCTTCCTCCATGCCATTGCGAACTCGAAAACGGGAAATTACTGTGACCATGGTTAGGCCATCGGCTGTTTCAAAGCGAGCCTACAGTTCCGGCTCGCCCATTTGATTGGGCCGTGCCTATATGTTTTGAGATCGCGCGACCCAAGGTTTCGGCAAGAGTGCTGCCAACGTCTTGCGGCTAAAATAAGTGTGTGCGAAATTATGATGCGATCATCATCGGAGCGGGAATCATCGGGCTTTCGCTCGCAATCGAACTCAATAAGCTGGGATTGAAAGTATTGTTGGTGGAAAAGGGTGAGTCGGGACGCGAGTCCTCATGGGCCGCCGGTGGGATGCTCTGCGACTTCCCTCTCGAGACTCTACCCCCACTTCAAGAACTGGCGAGCGCCAGCGCAGCGATGTATCCGGAATTTGTACATGAGCTTCAGGATGAATCAGGGTTGAAGATCGATTTGCGTTCGCAGGGGACGTTGCTTTTTGTTGATCCAAATCACGAAGCATTCCGAAATGAATGCCAGCTACCTTCATTTTCGACAGCGGAGTCTCTCGCATCGTTGGAACCGGCACTTCGCCTTTCAAACGGCGGGGCAGGCGCTAAACTCAGCGCCTTGTATTTGAAAGAACGCTGCGTCGACCCGCGCGATCTCACTGCAGCCGCTATTGCTGCGACTCGCCATCGTGGCATCGATTTTTCATCGGGCGACCACGTATTAGCGGTCGAAATAACCGACGGCAAAGCCACTGGAGTGCGCACTAAAAAGACAGACTTTTCTGCAAAGATGGTGGTGAACTGCGCCGGAGCGTGGGCCGGGCAGATCGGGCCCCATGCATTCCCCACCCGTCCCGTAAAAGGGCAAATGCTGTGCGTGATCATGCCGGAGAAAGAATTGGTGAGGCATGTGGTGCGAACGCCGGACGTGTACCTGATTCCACGCAGCGATGGCCGAATGCTGATTGGCGCGACCGCCGAGGAAGCAGGATTCGATAAACAGACGGTGCCGGAGACCATCCAGCAGTTGCGGCAAGCGGCGCTGGATCTGGTACCAAAGCTGGCTGAGGCACGCTTTCTGGATGCGTGGGCAGGTCTGCGCCCGGGGACGCCGGATCGACTGCCGATACTTGGAGCTACAGAAACGCCGGGATATTTTGTGGCGACCGGACATTTTCGAGATGGAATTTTATTAGCTCCGATCACGGCAAAGGTCATGGCAGAAATAATGACGGGAAAGCATCCGTCAGTCGACGTCTCGAACTTCTCCGCTGGTCGCTTTGCGGTTTAAAAGCCGCAACCTTCCCCTCTCACCGCCGCCTCGTTGCCCGTGTGGCGCGGGCAATCCGGTCCGCGTTGACAGTGAACGACTGGGTGCTGAGGAGTCCTTGGAGCAAGTCACAGCGCGTTAGTGCTTCGGTGTTGTACGTTGTAAGTTAACACGGCACAAGGTGGGCACTGTCGGTCC
>PLBX01000180.1:5014-19513 GCA_003135495.1 Acidobacteriaceae bacterium
TGATGAACATAAGAGCGACGTGCGCAAGGCAGCAGAGTTTGTGGCCTCCGAGTTACGCCGCATCGGGATGGAAAATATCGAGATCATTCCGACGCAGGGGCATCCGCTGTTGTATGCCGACTGGCTGCACGCGCTGGGTAAGCCTACTGTTCTGATGTATGCGCACTACGACGTACAGCCGCCTGACCCAGTAGACGAATGGCACACGCCGCCCTTTGAGCCGACCGAGCGCAACAGCAACCTATACGCCCGCGGGGCTGTCGACGATAAAGGCCAGCTCTGGATGGAAGTCAAAGCGCTTGAATCACTCATGCAAGCCCACGGCGGCAAGTTGCCCATTAATGTCAAAGTCATTTTTGAGGGAGAAGAAGAAGTCGGCGGCGAATCGATCGCCGCGTACGTCCGCAAACAGAAAGCAAAGTTGAAAGCTGATTTCGCACTCGTCTGCGACACGGAACTGTTCGCCCCAAATTTGCCGACTCTATGCGTCGGACTGCGAGGCCTGGTTTACACGGAAATCGAAGCCCAAGGCGCAAAGACCGATCTGCACTCCGGCATGTATGGCGGAGCCGCGCCGAATCCCCTCTTTGCGCTGGTCGAGATCATCAGCAAGCTGAAAGATTCGAAAGGCACGGTGCTCATTCCCGGCTTTTACAAGGGCGTCAAAGCGCCCTCTAAAGATGAGTTAAAAGCCTGGAAGCGGCTTCCCTTCAATGAAGAAACTTATCGCAAAACTGAAGTCGGTTCAAAAGTTTTGACCGGGGAGCCAGGCTATCCCGTGCTCTATCGAACGTGGGCGCGGCCTACCCTCGAAGTTCACGGCATGCCCGGCGGCTTTGTGGCTCCGGGAGCGAAGACCGTGATTCCGGCCAGGGCCTCGGCAAAACTTTCGATGCGTCTAGTGCCGAACCAAGATCCCGATGATGTCCTCAAGCGTTACACCGCGTTCGTTAAGAAACTCACACCCAAGGGAATCGAGACAAAAATCAAAGTTTGGAGCAAAGGTCCGGCATGCGTCGTCGGAACCGACAATCGTTTCATCAAGGCGGCCACCGAGGCGCTTCACGATACATTCAAGAAGGAAACGGTTTTCATTCGTTCCGGCGGCTCGATTCCAATCGTCACTGACTTCCAGGACGTTCTCAAAATTCCTTCGGTCATGATGGGCTTTGGACTGCCTGACGACAACTTGCATGCTCCGAATGAGAAGTTTCACATTCCGAATTTTCATCGCGGAATCGAAACGATTTGCTTGTTCTTCGAGAAGCTAGGCTAAGCATTTTCTCTGGTAGAGACGGGGCGAGCCCCGTCTCTACGGTAAAACGGAGTTAATGGATCGACGTATTCGATCTAAACCAATCATGGCCGGTGATCCCCGATAGCACGTCTTCAGGTAAAATAAGGTGACCGAGGCTAAGTGTGATGCGTACCCGCATTCTTGCGTCTGTTGTGCTGTTTTTATTGGTCACGATGGTCTCAGCGCCATGGCTTGAATCAGAAGCCGATGCTGGGGTGCCGCATTTTAATGAAAATGCGCCTGCGGCCGGTACTGAACTGGCTCCAATTTTGAGCAAAGATCAACTTTGGGGCTCGAATGCGCAGTATCCATATCAGACGCACGCTTATGAACTGGCCGCGAAGATTCCGAAGGTGCTTTATCAGCAGCCTTGTTATTGCTACTGCGATCGCAGCATGGGACACAAGAGCCTGCATAGCTGCTTCTCGAGCACGCACGGCGCCGAGTGCGGCACTTGCCTCAAAGAGCTTTATTACACGTACACGATGAACAAGCAGGGCAAGACGGCGCGCCAGATTCGCGCGGGCATTATCAAGGGCGATTGGAAGTTGATCGATCTGGATACTGCGGCCACCATTGATTAAGGCGTAACGCGCGAGTGTCATCCTGAGCGAAGCGAAGGACCTATGGATTGGTCGCAGTGGCGGAAATACATAGGTGCTTCGCTTCGCTCAGCATGACAATGCTGTTTCAGTGATGACGACGCTGTTCTTGCTTTAATGTTCTTGCTTCGATAGTCAGCTTCACATTTTAGCTTTACATAGTTCTTTGCTATCAAAATTCTGAAACTTAAAGGCGGTTTGATGCCACTAAAGCTAGCTCCCAAGAAACAAGCGACCGAAGATCCCCGGCACACGCAGGCCGTGCAGAACTACGAATCAGGGCTGCGCGCCTTGCAGGAACGCAAATTCGACAAGGCCAAGGGCCACCTGCAGAAGGTATTAACCGGACCAGACAAGTCTCTTGTCGATCGCGCGCACGTGCATATTGCCGCTTGCGACAAGAATCTGGACAAGCCGGCACTGCAATTCAAATCCAGCGAAGAGCATTATGATTACGCCGTTTCTCTGATCAACACTGGCGACTACGTGATCGCGCGCGAGCACCTCGACAAGCTTCTAAAACAGCAGCCGAAAGCCGAATACGTTCTCTATGGGCTGGCAGCGCTCGATTGCCTTACTGGCCACTTGGAAGAATCGCTCAAGACCCTCGGTGAGGCGATTCAAGTGAAGCCCTCGTTGCGCTTCCAGGCAAGAAATGACGGAGACTTCCAGAACCTGGCGGAGGATCCGCGCTTTACGGAATTACTCTACCCGGACCCAGGCAGCGGGGAATCTGAGCCAGAGGACGAAGAAGCCAGCGCCTACTAGTTGCACGCTCTCGGCCTGATTTTCGATTGAGGCAGTATGCTTCCCGTGCGCACCAACCCATCTGAAACGGGCAGGACCGGCCCGGAACTGCGCGTCGTTGCCATCGGCGGCGGCACCGGCCTCTCCACCCTGCTCAAGGGTTTGAAGCGCTACGTTATGGCTCCGGCGCTAGCCACTGCGGGTCAGCCGATCATTCGGGAACTGTGCGGCGTAGTTACGGTGAGCGACAATGGCGGATCGAGCGGGCGCTTGCGCAGCGAGTTCAATATGCTGCCGCCCGGAGATGTGCGCAATTGCATTGTCGCGCTGTCCGAAGACGAGGCGCTCCTTTCACGATTGTTTCAGCATCGCTTTCAGAAGGGTTCGGGACTTGAAGGCCACAGCTTTGGAAATCTATTTCTAGCCGCCTTGACCTCGATCACCGGCGACTTCGCCGAGGCGGTCCGGCTATCCTCCGAAATTCTGCTCACTCGCGGCCATATTTATCCGGCGACGACGACGAGTGTCGAACTCGAAGCACTGTTCGATGACGGCTCGCGCGTGCACGGGGAGACGCAGATCACTGCGAGCAAGGGCAAGATTCAGGAGTTGTTCCTGGTGCCGCCCGACGTGAGCCCGCTTCCCCAGACGCTTAATGCTATCGCCAATGCCGACCTCATCACGATTGGGCCGGGATCGCTTTTTACGAGCCTGATTCCGAACTTGCTGGTGCGCGGTATCCCTGAAGCCATCCTGGAATCGCCAGCCATTAAGGTGTTTATTTGTAACTTAATGACGCAAGCAAATGAAAGTCTTGGACTAAGTGCAGCGGATCATATTCGCGCCCTCAACGAACACGCCGACGTCCAACTATTCGACTACGCTCTCATCAATAGAAAAGCGGCCTCTGAAGAGATGAAGGCGAAATACGCTTTGGAAGGAGCCTCGCAAATTGTTGTCGATCTCGAAGCAATCGAGGCGCTCAGCGTGTGCCCGGTGATGGGAGATTATCTGGACGAAGGCGAAGTGGCGCGGCATGCAACCGATCACATCGCGCATGATTTGATGGCGTTGATGGCGCAATCGCCCGAACGGCAGATCGTCCGCAAATAAGTGGTGATTCCGGGGCCGCGGTCTGCGGGGGGCGGCATGGTCCGCGGTATTTCGCGGTATATTGACTGAGCATGGGAAAAGCGCCAGCATCGAAGCCTTCCAGATCAAAGCCTGGGCCCGCGCGGATTGCGATCGCGATCATGGCCGCGGGCAAGGGTACGCGACTCAAATCGAAGCATCCTAAAGTTCTGCATGAAATCGGGGGCAAGCCGATCCTGTCCCATGTAATCGCAGCCGCGAAAAAAGTAGTGCCAGCGAGCGATATCTTCGTGATCATCGGCCATGAGGCAGATCGCGTCCGCGAAGCGGTCGCCGGCGCCGGCGTGAACTTCGTGGTGCAGGCCGAGCAGCGCGGAACGGGGCATGCCTTGATGGTGGCGCGCGAAGCGCTATCTGGAAACCAGCAAGGAAATAAATACGACCAGGTGATCGTGCTTTCGGGGGACGCTCCACTCATCACCGCAGAGACCATTAAAGTACTCAGCGGCTTTCATAGTGCGCAGAAGGCGACTATGACGTTGCTGAGCGCCGATTTGGACAATCCCTTTGGATATGGCCGAGTCATCCGCAAAGGCAAAGCCACCAACGCGGAAGTGCTAGCGATCGTCGAAGAAAAATCGGCGACCACTCAGCAAACAAAAATCCGCGAAATCAACTCGGGGTTTTACGCCTTCGACGCTGCCGCTCTGTATGACAATATCGACAAGCTTTCAACGGCTAACCCGCACGGCGAGTACTATCTCACCGATATGGCAGGAGTATTTCACCGCGCACGCAAGAAAGTGGCGGCCATCAAGACCCACAACGCATCCGAAATATTGGGCAGCAACACACGCGCGGAAATGATGGTGCTCGATGCCCAGGTGCGACTGGCAAAGTGCCGTGCTCTTCTGGATCAAGGCGTCACCGTTTTTTATCCTCACACCTGCGTTATCGACAGCGACGTCGAAGTGGGCGCCGACACCATCATCGAGCCCTTTGTGCAATTGCTCGGATCCACAAAGATCGGGGCTGATTGCCGCATCCGCTCCTACAGCGTAATCGAAAATTCGAGCATTGCAGACGGAGTGATCGTGCGTCCCGGCACAATCATGGAAGACTCGCGCGTGGGTGCAGGAGCGGTGATTGGTCCGTACTCTCATCTGCGCCCGGGAAGCGATGTGGGCGAAGGTGCGCACGTCGGGAATTTTGTCGAGACGAAAAAGATGAAGCTGGGCAAAGGCTCAAAGGCAAACCACCTCAGCTATCTGGGCGATGCCGAGATCGGGGAGGGCGTCAACATTGGCGCTGGGACCATCACCTGCAATTACGACGGAGTGAACAAGAACAAGACGGTGATGGAAGACGGCGTCTTTATCGGCAGCGATTCCACACTGGTCGCCCCGATAAGAATTGGGCGTGGAGCCTACGTCGCAGCTGCAAGTTGCATCACAGAAGATGTTCCAGCCGATGCGCTGGCGCTGGGGCGCGCACGACAAAGCATAAAAGAAGGCTGGGCGAAGGAAAAGCGAGAGGCGCGAAAGGAAAAGCGTTCGTAATCGAAATCCGTCCGACGGTAGAGTGCCTCCGATAGAGGGCCTGGCGTCCTCGCCCGGCTTGGCGCCGCTCAGAATCAGGAATGGACGGGCGAGGACGCCCGTCTCCCCATTGAATTGGGCTACACTAGAGGTGCATTGACACCATGACGCCCCCAGCTCCAACTCAGGAAGCATCCCCAGTCCGTTATGACGTTTCCCTTTTAACTGCGGACGATTTTCATTTATTCAACGAGGGCAGCCACTATCGCATTTACGAGAAGATGGGGGCGCACCTCGTGGAATCGAAGGGAACCAAGGGGACGGTTTTTGGCGTCTGGGCGCCCAACGCTCGCCAGGTATCGGTGATCGGAAGTTTCAATGGCTGGGATCCACAATCGCATCAACTCAAGCCGCGCGGCAACTCCGGAATCTGGGAGGGCTTTATTCCCGGCGTTGAAAAAGGCGCGCTCTACAAATTTCGCATCGCCTCCAGCCAGCATGGCTACCGGGCTGAAAAGGCCGATCCCGTGGGGCTTTTCGCCGAGAGAGCGCCGCGCACCGCTTCTATAGTCTGGGACCTCGACTACACCTGGAAGGATTCCGCATTTCTTCAAAAGCGTGCCGCCATGAACTCGCTGCACGCGCCCATATCGATTTACGAGGTTCACCTCGGCTCATGGATGCGAGTTCCCGAGGAAGATAACCGCTCGCTCACGTATCGTGAAATCGCGCCTCGCCTCGCCGACTACGTCAAGAAACTGGGTTTCACCCACGTCGAACTGCTCCCGATCATGGAGCATCCTTTTTACGGTTCCTGGGGATATCAGACGACGGGCTACTTTGCTCCCACGTCGCGCTACGGCACGCCGCAGGATTTCATGTATTTCGTCGATTACCTGCACCAGCAAGGTATTGCCGTGATTCTGGATTGGGTGCCATCGCACTTCCCGTCCGACGGCCACGGCCTCGCCTATTTTGATGGCACGCATCTTTTCGAGCACGCCGATTCGCGGCAGGGATTTCATCCCGACTGGAAGACTTTCATTTTTAATTACGGACGCTCCGAAGTTAGAAGTTTCCTGATGTCGAGCGCGATGTTCTGGCTCGACAAATATCACATCGACGGTCTGCGCGTGGATGCTGTCGCTTCCATGCTGTATCTGGACTACTCGCGCAAGCAGGGCGAGTGGATTCCTAACCAATTTGGTGGGCGCGAGAACCTGGAAGCAATCGAGTTTTTGCGGCGGTTTAATCTCGAGGCCTACAAAGAGCATCCCGACACTCAAACCTTCGCCGAAGAATCAACCGCCTATCCCATGGTTTCAAGGCCGACGTATTTGGGCGGGCTTGGCTTTGGAATGAAATGGGACATGGGCTGGATGCATGACACGCTGGAATATTTCCAGAATGATCCAATCCATCGCAAATATCACCAGAACTCGCTGACTTTCCGCTTGCTCTATTCGTTCCAGGAAAATTTTGTGCTGCCACTGAGCCACGATGAGGTTGTGCATGGCAAAGGTTCGCTGATCAATAAAATGCCTGGCGACGACTGGCAGAAATTTGCCAATCTTCGGTTGCTATACGCGTATATGTTCGCGCAGCCCGGCAAGAAGCTGCTCTTCATGGGCTGCGAATTCGGCCAGTATCAGGAGTGGTCGCACGATCGCAGCCTGGATTGGAATTTGGTGGAAGGGCCAATGCATCGCGGGCTGATGAATTTTGTTGAGCGACTGAACCGCGTCTATCGCAGTGAAACTCCGCTGCACTGGTTCGACAACGATCCCAAAGGGTTTGAATGGGTAGACTGCAACGACACAAACGCCAGCGTGATATCGCTGCTGCGCAAAGGCAAAGATGGCGAGAATCCGGTGTTAGTCGTATGCAATTTCACACCCGTACCGAGAGTGGGATACAAAGTGGGAGTTCCGAGCGGCGGCTACTGGAAAGAAATTCTTAATAGCGACGGCGTGGAGTATGGCGGCAGTGGCACGGGAAATATGGGGGGGGCGGAAGCGCTTCCAGAGAAAACTCACGGGCGCCCGTATTCGCTGCGATTGACGCTTCCGCCGCTGGGCGCGTTGTTTCTGAGAAAAGCGTAGTCTGTCAAGACGTGGAGCGACGGGCGTCTCGCCCGTCAGCCGGGCGGGGACGCCCGGCTCTCCACTATATGAGACTTACGGCTTCCACACTCCGACGTTGACCAGCATGTCTTCCAATTTTGCCTTTTTTATAATTTCGCTCACTGCATCATGATCGATGTGCGGAGCAATTGCCGTTTCACTTTGTGCGATTTCGTAGGCGGTCACTGCCACGATTGCCTCGCCGCCCTTGAAGTCCAGGGCGTCGACTTTGTCCAGCGTGTCGCTCGATTTGTGATGGATCTCCATGTAGTGCGTCATGTCCACTTCGAGGTCGAGCGCTGGAATGCCTTGCAACATAAAAGGGCCGTGGTCGGTGTTGTAGGTCGCCTCCATGGAAATATCGCCGCCGTCCATATCTTACCACACGCCATCGCTCAGGGGCTGCAACGCCTTTTTCAAATCCTCGCGGCCTTCCACCTTCCATCCCTTCGGATGTCCCGCGCCATTATCTGTATTCAGAACAGCGATGCAATCGTTCAATTCGCGCAAGTGCGTTTGCGTGTAGGCATACGATCCGAGCAATCCTTGTTCTTCTCCGCCCCAAAGGGCCAGCCGGATGCTGCGTCGCGGCGCTTTTCCCAAGGCCATCAGCGCGCGGCCAACTTCTAAAACGCTCACTGCACCGGCGCCGTTATCCTGCGCGCCGGTGCCGAAGTCCCACGAGTCAAGATGCGCGCCAATCAAGATCCAGTCGTCAGGCCGCTCACTGCCGCGAATCTCAGCGATCACGTTATTCACTTTCATCTCACCCGACGTCTTATTTTCGATGGTCATTTGGAGAGTGACTGTGCCGCGCTCTAATTCGCGCTGGATAAGTTTCGAATCTTCCATGCCAACTTCAGCCGCTGGTATCGACAGCAATTTCGCGCCCCACAGGCCATCGTGCGCATTTAAAACATTGCTCTTCTCGCGATCGGGTGTGATGACCGCTAGTACACCCGCTTTTTGAAAGAGGCGCCACGCTGCTTCCATCTTCGGAATCGCTTTTCCGTACCCGTCGGCATAGATCTTCGCCGTATCCAGAAAAACAATCTTGCCGCGAATGCCCTCTTCGCGTGAACGCAATGCGTCGGGTTCAACGTCCGAAATCAGGACAACAGTTCCCTGCACTCCACCCGCAGGCGTTGACGGCGCCCATCCTAATGAGGCCAGGTTCAGAGGTCGTGACAAGGGCGTCAGCAACGCTCCAGTCGCGGTGCCTCGCTGCCAGCCAGCGGGAATTATGAATGGCTCCAGCCGCACGTTCTGAATGCCGTAGCTGCGAAACTTCGCCACCGCCCACTCTGCCGATCGCACGTAAGCCGGCGACCCGGTCAAACGACCGCCGATACCGTCCGCAAGTTCCCCGAGCGTTGCCATTGACGGACCGTTGTAAATCGAAGCGGCGAGTTGATCGGTCACTGCTTTCTCCGAAGATTGCTGTGACCAGCTCAGAAGCGGAACCGCACACAACATTGCCGCCAGAACCGTCAACGCAACTGCATGACGCAAATTCATCTGTCCTCCATCCGGAATACTTTGTACGTTAATGTGATGACGGGGCTGGTCCGTCCCGGCGGGGCAGAGCCCGTCGCTCCGCCACACACAAGCGAAGGGGCATTCTCTATGAACGTGGCGCGCATTGCAAACGCGGCGTGCTGAGTAGTGCAGCGGAACCCGCCGGGCGAGGACGTCCCTCTCCACCAAATGTTTCCTCATGCTAGACTCGCAAAAGAGTCACTACTTTGCGGATGCGCATCCTCACGCGCTACATTTTGGGAGAAGTTGTCTCCCACGCCCTGGTCGGAGCGGGGGTCTTCACCTTTATTCTTTTCACCCGCGACCTTGGCCGCATTCTCGAACTTGTAGTGCGCAACAGCGCTCCTCTTCCGAGCGTCGCTCAGATCTTTTTCTTCACCATTCCAGTAGCGCTCACCTACACCGTTCCGATGGGCGTGCTGGTCGGCATCCTCATCGGACTCAGCCGCCTTGCCGCCGATAGCGAAGTCACCGCCATGCATGCGAGCGGCTTGGGGGTATGGACTTTCCTGCGCGTCATCTCGATCTTCGTGGTTATAGCCTGGATACTCGCACTTGGTAACAGCTTGTATCTCGCGCCACATTCTCTCGCCGCCCTCGATCAACTTCAGGACAAGTTAAAAGCCTCGCAGGCATCTTTTGAAGTGCAGCCGCGAGTATTTTATGAAGGATTTCCGAAAACCGTCCTCTACGTGCAGGATGTGAAGTCGATCTCTGGTGGTGCGTTATGGAAAGGCGTTTTCCTCGCCGATTTGACTGACCCGAACGCGCCGCGCGTCAGTCTGGCCCATGAAGGCATGCTGGTCAGCCAAGGCCAGGAAACTCTGGATCTGCATCTCATCGACGGTTCCACTCACGAAGCAGATCCTAAAAATCCGGATCAGTATCAAATCTCAACCTTCCAGACCAATGACATTCCCATACAGGTTCCCAACGGACAAAATGGTTCGGAACACGAACCCGCAACCCTCGGTGAACTCAGTCTTGGCGAACTCCTTCACACTGTGGCGGCCAGCGATCCCCTCACCCGCCGCTGGCGCCTCATCGAATTTCATCGCCGCCTCGCTTTGCCGTCCGCCTGCATCGTTTTCGCGCTGGTCGGTATACCGCTCGGGTTGTCGTCAAAAAAAGGCGGGAAATCGAGTGGTTTCGTCCTGACGATCTTGCTGGTCTTTCTCTACTATTCGATTTCTTTAATTGGAGTCTCTTTCGCGCGCCAAGGCAGTCTCCCTCCTTACATGGGGGTTTGGCTCGCCGACATCATGTTTTTTGCGGGCGGCAGTTTTCTGCTTTGGCAATCGGAGCGCAGGCCGATCCAACTCACCGCGCTTCGCTCGTGGTTTCGAATCCCCTGGCTTACGGCGTTGTTCACATCTCCCGCCGCCAAGTCACCAGGCCTGCATGAACGCCGCCGATTGTTTAATCTGCGTTTCCCCACCATTCTCGACGATTATGTCCTGCGTGACTTCGCGCTCTACCTGGCTATGATCGCCGGATCGTTCGTCATGCTTCTGCTCGTCTTCACATTGTTCGAACTCTTCGGCGACATCTTGCGCAATGACGTGCCGCTAGTGACAGTCGGAGAATATCTGCTGAACGTGACGCCATATTTTTTATATTATCCAATTGCGCCTCTCAGCATATTGCTGGCGGTGCTGGTCACCTTCGGACTGCTGCAGCGATCGAATGAAATTACTGCGATCAAGGCCACTGGCATCAGCCTGTATCGAATTGTCGTTCCGGTCCTGATCACATCCATTTTTGTGGCGGGCGGCCTGTTTCTTTCCGATCAGCTCTATCTTCCCTATACCAATAAACGCCAGGACGCGCTTCGCAATCGCATTAAAGGTAAGCCTGCACAAACCTTTCTTCGCCCCGAACGAAAATGGATTTTTGGCCAGCACAACGACATCTACTACTACCAATTCTTCGACGCGGATCGCGATGTCTTTGGCGGCGTTTCAATTTTTCAGTTCAATCCGCACACCTTCCAGATAACGAAGCGGGTGCAGGCGGATCGGGCTCACTGGTCGAATGCCATGAGCCGTTGGGTTTACGAACAGGGATGGGAACGAAGCCTTAGTGGTTCCGCTATCGAGAATTACCACAAATTCGACGCAGCGACTTATCCGGAACTGACCGAGCCTCCGTCCTATTTCAAGAAGGAAGTGAAGCAGTCGTCGGAGATGAGTTACGAAGAGTTGCGCCGCTACATTCACGATCTAGAGCAGAGCGGCTTCGATGTGGTGCGCTTGCGCGTGCAACTGCAGAAGAAGATTGCTTACCCGCTGATCACGCTGGTGATGGCGATCCTCGCCGTTCCCTTTGCCCTTTCCGCGGGCAAGCGATCTACATTGGCGGGCGTTGCTACCGCAATCGGAATCGGCGTTGTCTATTGGACGATCTCAGGTCTGTTCGAGGCGATGGGAAATTTGAGCCAATTGCCGCCGGCCGTTGCAGCCTGGTCCCCCGACCTCGTCTTCGGCTTTATCGGAGGGTATTTAATCTTGAGGATGCCCACGTAGTCTTGTGGAGCGCCGAGCGCCGTCGTCCGGCGCTTCGAGCATGCCTGCGGCACGTGACGGGCGAGGACGCCCGTCGCTCCACCGCTTCTCGTTACCGTGCAACCATGCCACTGGGGTTTGACGGGCTGACTACCGTAATCGGATTTCCCATGGATCCGGTGGTTGTGCTCACGTTGAAACCGGAGATGTTGCTCGAGGTGCTATTCGATACATAGAGAAACTGCGCGCTCGATCCTACCGGCGTCTGGAGCGCCAGCGCCACCGGTTGTGATCCTGTAGGTTCCGACGCCGGACTCAACGCCGTAAGCGTGCCCGCCGTTGTGTTGATGCGAAATCCGTATAGCGTATTCGAGCCTTCACTCAACACATAAAGAAAATTGTTCGTAGGATCCACGAGCATCGCTACCGGCTGTTGTCCCGCGCTGGTCGGCGGCACGTCGCAAGAAATTTGAGCGCACGTGGCAAGAGGTGTCATCAGGCTGTTCTGTACATCCGTTTGTGTGCAACCATTGTTCCCGACTACCGTGCACACCTGGAATGGGTAAACATGACCACCATTCGGGTCTTGATTTCCCACATAGACAAAAATGCCGCCGGTATTCTCGCTTGGGGGATTGGTGTTTACCGCAATGACCGAAATCGGATCGGTTGCGGCGATGGCGTACGGCGAATTCAGTTGTTCGGTGAGCGATCCAGACGAACCCACCGTATAAGCGCTAACTGTATTGTCATTGTGCGGCGGGTTACAACTGCTCCCAGTGCAGTAGTCGTAATTGTTAGTTACGTAGAGATATTCCTGCGCCGCAGTGGTTCCAGGCGGCGTGAAGGTGATAACCGAAAGGCCAGTCGGAGCTTTGGTCAACGTCAGGCTCGTGGCCAGCGTAAGACTGGTTGACCCGGGCTTCATGCTGTAAACAAGAAGTTGAGGAGACGCCGTAATAACAAATAAAAAATTGCCGGCTGCATCGCGAGTCATGGCGATTGCAGTATCGCCGGTCGTCAGAGTCGCTGCGGTTGACGGACCAGAGAGGCTCCCATCATTGCCAACGTTGTAGGCGTTGATCGTGGGCGCAATCGCTCCCGATGGCGTACAGGTCGGTGGAGTCGGAGTGCAGGGACTGCCCTGGTTCAGAACGAAAGCTACCGAGGCCGTAGGGTCGAGCAAGATGTCCAGCGGAAGGCCGCATGCATTTGCGGTTGCGCAGGTTTGCGCATTTGAATTAATCAGGGAAAGATTTCCGCTGCCAAAATTAACAGCGAACGAACTGATATTGTTGCCGGCTCCATTGATCCCTTGCGTCAAGACGTATAAAAGTCCGGAAGGACGGGAGGACGAACTTCCACAGTTGAGCAAAAACAAACTCAAGGCGCACACGGCCATGAGCGCGACGACTACGCCTAATTTCTTCGACATCTATTCTCCAAGGGAGACCCAACCGGCGCGCTGGTGGCGGATTGGGTCAGTTAGCCGCTTACCGTCCGCAGGCGATCTTCCGCCAGCCGTCACGGAGTCTGACATTTATAGCCGAAATATATTTGTATTAGGAATGAGCGGGAAGAGCAAACCCGGTCGCAGCTGGAATCCGGATTTCAACCTCTAACCCACCCTCTTTACGGTTGGATGCGCGAAGTTCGCCGCCATGCAATTTGATCGCCCGTTCGGCGATCGAGAGCCCCAAACCTGCTCCGCCCGTTTGCTGATTACGGGCATCGTCCAGCCGATAGAAGGGCTCAAATATTTTTTGCAGAGCCTCGCCAGGAACTCCCGGCCCGGAATCGAGCACGCGAATAATAATTTCGCCGCCGCCCGCACTCTGCTGACGATCCAGTCGCACATCCACTTTCGTGCCTTCAGCAGTATAACGCGTGGCGTTCCGAACTACATTCTCCACCGCGCTGCGGAGGAGATCGGGATCAGCCTCGACCAAAAATTCGTCCGCAGGATCGGCGATAACCTGGCAGCCCCGTCCCGGAGTTTCATAATCGGCATCTCGAGCTACCTGCTCCACCATATCCCGAAGTGACAATGCGGTCTTTCGCAAGCCGTCCGTTCCTGATTCCAGCCGTGAAATTGTCAGCAGCCGCTGAATGAGCTGATTCAACCGGTCGGCCTCGAGTTCAATGCGGTTCAGCGAGCTCTCGAGTTCAGGAGCAACCTCTGGCTTCGCCCGTTGCCGCGCCAATCCCAGCGCTACACTCAACCGTGCCAGCGGAGATCGTAATTCGTGCGACACGTCTTTCAGCAGACGGGATTGCGATTCCACCAAGCCTTCAATCCGCTCCGCCATGCGATCGAAATCTCGCATCAATTCCGTGAGTTCGTCGCGGCGCCCCGTCGCGGGAGCGCCAGTACGGGCGCTTAAATCGCCGGCGGCCAGGCTCTGAGCCGCGATCCGCAATCGCGTCACTGGAGTCGTCATCGACCAAGCCAGGAGGTAGCACATCAATCCCGAAGTAATGACCGCAATTGCAATCCCCAGCCCAGGTATGTCGTGAGGTCCAAAAAATACTCGGGGCCCGGGCGGCAACTCCAATATCAACGTGTATCGTTTTCCGTCCAGCGTCATCGCCGTCCGCACAATGCGGTCAGGCATCAAGCTGTCCATCCATCCGGTGTGCCGGCCTGCCCCCTCGCGCATTTCATCGCCTCGCGCTGAACTCCCCGGCGACGCTCCCTGCGATGAGCCCGCCTGAGCGGGTCTGCCCTGACGCGAATCCTCGATCCATGGCGGCACTCGCCGTCCAGAAAGCTCGCGCCCTAATGGATCAAAAATAAATGCCCGCACATGCTGCGTGTGCCAGACTTCTTCGAGGTAATCACGAGCTGCGCGCTCGCCGCCGGTTTGGTATGCGTTGACGACTTCCGCCAAAATCTGGGGTCCTTCACTCTCCATCCCGTGCCGCGCCGGACGCAGAGCAATCGTAACTAAGATCGCGAGCACCAGGAACAGCGCCTGCGCCGCCCAGAACGACAGAAAAATTTTGAGGAAAAGGCTTTTCATTGTTTAAGTACGCTTCGAGCTGCGAGCTTCGAGC
>PLBX01000153.1:0-4590 GCA_003135495.1 Acidobacteriaceae bacterium
AAGCCGGCATCCCGCAACGCAAGTTTTCATCCGAAGAGATCGTAGACCGCTGTATCTATGCCCTGGTGAATGAGGGCGCCCGCATTCTTGAGGAAGGCATCGTAGGGCGCGCCGTCGACATCGACATCATTTATCTAAACGGCTACGGATTCCCGGCCTATCGCGGCGGTCCGATGTGGTATGCGGATACCGTGGGACTGGATAAGGTCTACCGCCGCGTCTCTGAATTTCATCAACAGCACGGCGAACTCTGGGAACCTGCCCCTGTGTTGAAGCGTNNGATACGATACGCGTTGCGGATTTTCGCTGGTAGCGTTTGATTGTCTGCGCGGGAGAAGATATGCGAGAAGCGGTAGTGGTTGCCAGCTCACGGACCGGGCTGGCGAAATCGTTCCGCGGTTCGTTCAACATAACCCGCCCCGAAGATCTGGCAGCACATTGCATCAAGGACGTCCTGCGCAAGGTGCCGCAGCTTGACGCGGCCGAAATAGACGACGTTGTGTTGGGATGTGCACAACCACACGGTCCGCAGAGTCACAACATCGCCCGCACTTCCGCCATGCTGGCCGGCCTTCCCACTTCGGTCGCGGGCACGACCATAAACCGGTTTTGCTCGTCGGGATTGCAGGCGATTGCTGTGGCGTCGCACCAGATCATCAGCGAGGGCGTGGAGGCGACGATTGGCGGCGGCGTTGAGAGTATCAGCATGACGCCAGCTGCCGGCAATCCTCACCCCGAACTGCAGAAACGATTGCCCGGGTTGTACATGGGCATGGGTGACACCGCGGAAATCGTCGCCAAGCGCTACAAGGTGAGCCGGGAGGTGCAGGACGAGTACGCACTGCTGAGCCAGCAGCGCACTGCTCGCGCTCAGCGAGAAGGATTTTTCGAAGGCGAGATCGCGCCCATGAAGGTCACGATGGCGCTCCTCGATAAGAAAACTGGCGAGAAGGTTGGGACGCGGGAGGTCTGCTGCGACCGCGACGAGTGCAATCGGCCCGACACCACGCTGGAAGGCCTGCTCGCGCTGAAGCCTCACTTTGATCCGCACAGCGGCGAGGGCACCGTGACGGCCGGCAACTCCTCGCAACTTTCCGACGGCGCTTCGGCCACTCTGTTGATGTCCCGCCAGCGCGCTGATCAGCTAGGTGTGGCCTACAAGCTGGTGTTTCGCGGATTTCAAGTTGCGGGTTGTGATCCGGACGAAATGGGTATCGGTCCCGTCTTCGCGGTGCCCAAGCTGCTCAAGCGCACCGGCCTGAAAATGGATGATATCGGCCTCTGGGAACTGAACGAGGCTTTTGCAGTGCAGGTGATCTACTGCCGCGACCGCCTGGGAATAAATCCGGAAAAGTTGAATGTTAATGGCGGGTCCATCGCCATCGGTCATCCGTTTGGCATGACCGGTTCGCGCATGGTCGGAACGCTCGCCAATGAAATGGCGCGCCGGAAAGCGCGCTACGGCATCGTGACCATGTGCATCGGCGGCGGGCAAGGTGCTGCCGGTCTGTTCGAAGCGGTGCATTAATTTGAATTTGCCGAATCGTAGTTCTGATGGAGGAATCAGACATGCAAAAGAGAGAAAAGGCGAACAAGCGGCTCGATCACCGTGGGTTTACTTCCAGACTGCTGTTTGGAGCGGCGGCTATCTGCGTCTTCACGCTGATCTCGGTAGCGACCGCATCTGCCGGCAGCTCATCCCAGCGCCCGATTGCTTTCACCGAAAGTGGACTCGTGATTGGCTCGACGGCGGATGGGGGAAGCGAATTTCTCGGCATCCCGTACGCGGCTCCGCCGGTGGGAGCGCTGCGCTGGAGGCCGCCGAAGCGCTACGAATTCTTTCCCGGATCTGTCCTCCAAGCGACTCAATTCGGTAGTGCGTGCACGCAACCTGGAGGGATTGGCGGCGAGAATTGCCTGTTCCTGAATGTCTACACGCCGCAGACGGAATCGGATGATAAGGCGGAATCGGATGATAGAAGAGGCCGCGGCCTGCCTGTGATGTTTTGGATTCACGGCGGCGGACTCATTAACGGGAGCAGCGCCCCCTACAACCCCGCGCGACTCGTGAAAAAAGGAGTGATTGTTGTCACAATTAATTACCGCCTGGGTTATTTGGGATTCTTTGCCCAGTCCGCGATAGATGCCGAGGGGCATCTCAACGGCAACTATGGGTTGATGGATCAGCAATTCGCACTGAAGTGGGTTCGCAGGAACATCGCGCGTTTTGGCGGTGATCCGGATCGAGTAACAATATTCGGTGAGTCGGCAGGCGGACAAAGCGTCTATGCCCAGCTCGCATCTCCCCTTGCAGCCGGCATGTTCCGTGGAGCGATATCGGAAAGCGGATCCTATGCGGAGTTCCAAGACTACTTTTCGGATATTGTTACGCTGGCGGTGGCGGAAACGCAGGGTACCACAGCCGTGCCGTCCGGCGCCGCCATTGCGGATAGTGTCGGATGCACGAACCAGACAGCTTCCTGTCTGCGTGCCGTGCCTGCCTCGACCATGGTCGCAGCAGAGCCTTTTCCTTTGTATCCGTTCGTGGATGGAACGCTGCTCACACAGACGATGAGCGCAGCATTTGCCAGCGGCGAATTCAATCAAGTGCCGGTGATCTCGGGTACCAATCACGATGAATATAGATTGTTCGTAGCTCTGGACTACGACCTCGTAGGAAATCCAATACTGACTTCGACGCAGTACGATAGTGCCGTTAATACTTTGTGGGGACCGGCCCTCGCGGGGCCCGTCCTTGCTTTTTACCCATTTGCCAGTTACCCCTTCGGCGGTGAGGCATTGGGCGCCTCAGGTACGGACGGAGTCTTTAGCTGTTCGGCGCGTATTGCGGATCAGTCACTGGCGAAATTTGTCCCGACCTATACCTATGAGTTCAACGATGAGAACGCTCCCCCCGCGCAATCTGCGTTTGGCGGATTGTTAACCTTTCCGTTGGGTGCCTATCATAGCTCTGAGCTTCCATACCTGTTCCCGGGCATCGATGTTTTCGGATTGCCGGTAACACTTTCAAGCCAACAAATGCAACTCTCCCATGCGATGGTCAGCTACTGGACGCAGTTCGCGAAGAAGGGAGACCCCAATTCCTCCGGTGAACCACACTGGTCTCCCTACGGTGCGTCAACCGACGAGTTCCAATCGTTGATACCACCGGCGCCAGTGGTCGAGTCCAACTTTGACAGTAGTCACCAGTGCTCAACGTTTTGGGACACTTTTTAACAGCGAGTAATAGGCGGGCGCGCGGTGCCTTACCGGAGGCTTCGCGCGTCCGTCCGCAGGATTATTGCTTTAACCGCGCGGACAGCCGGAAACTGCTGATCCAGTCAATCATCTGAAGCAAACGAAATTACGAAAAAGATGCCCGCTAACACGTCAACCGAAGCCACAACCGCCGCTGCTCAGACCACCGCCGCTGCTCAGACCACCGCTGACTCTACCGCGCATTCATTGCGGTACGCGTGGTACGTCGTCGGAGTCCTAACACTTCTGTACGCATTCTCGTTCATCGACCGCCAGATCTTCAGTCTGCTGGTCGGCCCGCTTCGTCGCGACTTACACATCGGCGACGCTAAGATGAGTTTGCTGATCGGATTCAGCTTCGCACTGTTTTATACATTCTTCGGAATCCCTCTCGGCAGGCTGGCCGACATTTACAGCCGCAGGCTGATCATCGCGNNGGAGAAGCAGCGCTTTCCCCGGCTGCCTATTCGCTGATCACCGATTATTTTCCTCGCGAGCGGCTGGCTACGGCCCTTAGCGTCTACTCGATGGGCATCTACGTTGGCTCTGGCATGGCTTACTTGCTGGGCGGACTGGTTGTTGCCTACGCATCGACTCAGGCCATGTGGACGATTCCCCTGCTCGGGGCCGTGCATCCCTGGCAGATCATCTTTCTCCTGGTTGGCCTTCCCGGCATTGCCGTAGCACCGCTACTCTTCACAGTGAAGGAACCTGCCGTACACCGCGGAGCTAGCCGACGGTCGACTGTTCCGATCAGGCAGGTATTCTCATATATCTTCGAAAACCGGCGGACGTTCTTGCTCCACAATATTGGTTTTGGGCTACTCGCGCTCTCTTCATACGCCAGCGCGGCTTGGGTGCCGGAATTCTATCGGCGACACTTTCACTGGAGCATTGGAACCACGGGCGTAATTTACGGTTCCTGCGTCGCGGTCTTTGGCTGCATTGGAATCGTCAGTGCTGGACGGTTCGCTGATTACTTGCGCAAACGCGGCCGAAGCAACGCGACCTTGTTCGTAGGTGTGCTGATCGGATTAGTCTGGCTGCCCGTCAACTGTCTTTTGTACCTGGCGCCCTCTGCGACTTGGGCCACGATTTGGCTGGTTCCCGGATGCGCACTGGCGGCCGCTCCGTTCGGCATCGCCCCCGCCGCGATTCAACAGATGATGCCGGCCACCATGCGCGGACAGGCCTCGGCTGTGTATTTGTTTTCCATCAACCTCATCGGGCTCGGAATCGGACCTACCGCGGTGGGAGCATTAACGCAATACGCGTTTCGAAGCGATGACGCCGTGCGATACTCGCTGGTGATCGTGACATCTGTCGCATGTG
>PLBX01000153.1:4630-6279 GCA_003135495.1 Acidobacteriaceae bacterium
GCTTGCCGACTGGCTGCGCGGACGAATCGCAGGCGCTGAACGAGGTATCACGCTCGAACAGTTTCCGAGCGGGCACTCGAACCTTACATATCTGCTGCAGATTGATGGGCTCGAGTACGTCCTGAGGCGCGGCCCTCTGGGGCCAGTCGCCCCGAAAGCTCACGACATGGGGCGTGAGTTTCGAGTGCTTCAGATGGTGCATCCGCATTTTCGAGAAGCTCCAAACGTCTTTCACCTGTGCGAGGATACAGCGGTGCTGGGGTCTGTGTTCTTCCTTATGGAGCGGCGGCACGGGCTTATATTGCGGGATGAAATTCCGCCACAACTGGCGAAGATGCCGAATTATGCGGAGCGAGCCAGCAAGGGATTTGTCGATTGCCTAATACGCCTGCACGCCATCGATATTTCCCGGACCGGTTTGATTGCCCTCGGTAAGCCGGAAGGATTTCTTGAACGCCAAGTGCAGGGTTGGGCAGATCGTTGGAAACGGGCCACAACGGATGACCTGCCGAAGATGGATGGCGTGATTCGATGGCTCATCGATCACCGGCCGTCTTCTCCCGCGCCGACCCTGGTGCATAACGATTACAAGTTGGATAACGTTATGCTCAGCGAAGACTCTGCCGAGCGCGTCGAGGCGGTGCTCGATTGGGAGATGGCGACGGTTGGCGATCCATTGGCCGATCTGGGCTTGACGTTGTGTTACTGGGCTTGGGTTGAGGCGCCGCAACTGCGCGCTCGCGGAGTGCCCTCGCTCACATCGCAGCCCGGTTGGTACACGCGAGATCAGTTCGTTCAGCGTTATGCGGAGGGAACCGGACGCGACCTCTCGCAGATCGGTTACTACGAAGTACTTGGCATCTTCAAGCTGGCAGTGATTCTGCAGCAGATTTACTACCGCTTCCGGCGTGGCCAGACGCAAGACACACGATTTCAGAACTTCGGAGACCGCGTGAAGGGATTGGTGGAATTGGCGGATTCGCTCGCGGGGAAATCCACTTGAGCACCGTCTATCTCGTGCGCCATGGGCAGGCGGGCACGCGCGACGCTTACGATTCGCTTTCCGAGTTGGGAGAGCGTCAGGCACGGCTGTTGGGCGAGCACTTCGTTTCACAGGGAATCCGATTTGCCTCCGCCTATGTAGGAGCACTGACGCGGCAGCAGCAAACCGCCGAACAGATCCGTGCGGTCTATGCCGACGCGGGGGTTCGCTTCCCCACAGTTCGAGTCGATTCTGGATGGGATGAATTCGATCTCGGGCGAGTGTATCGCGAGATTGCTCCGCTCTTGGCTGCCGAAGATCCCGAATTTCTGCACGAATACGACGAAATGCGCGAGCAGGTTCGCGTTAGCCAAGGCGCGCACGGGGCACGAATTCATCGCAAATGGATGCCTTGCGATACAAAAGTGGTGGAGGCATGGCTTGCCGGTCGTTATCCCTATGGCGGCGAAACGTGGGACCAGTTTCGTGAGCGCGTTGCGGCCTGCCGGTTGAAGATGCTCGANNTGTCACTGGAGATTTCCGATGAGCGGATCATGCGGCTCGCCGGGGCAGTGTATAACGCATCCTACACAATCCTGCGTTTGCGAAAAGAGCAGCTACGGTTATTTACCTTCAATGCGGTGCCGCACCTCGCCGCCCCGGGGCT
>PLBX01000123.1 GCA_003135495.1 Acidobacteriaceae bacterium
CCATTAAAGCAATCAACGCCTGATTGGTGCAGAGATTCGACGTCGCTTTCTCGCGCCTTATATGCTGCTCGCGCGTAGCCAGCGTCAGCACGAAACCGCGCTTGCCGTTCTTGTCGACCGTTTGCCCCGCAAGCCGCCCAGGCATTTGGCGGACGAACTTTTCTTTTGTCGCGAGCACGCCGCAATATGGACCGCCAAATCCAAGAGGGACGCCGAACGATTGCGCTTCCATNNTGACGCACATATTGTTCGCGGGTAGCAATCACGCCGCAATACGGACCGCCGAACCCGAGGGGAACGCCGAACGATTGCGCTTCCATGGCAACGATGTCAGCCACGCGAGGTGGTTCGACAATCCCCAGCGAAGCGGCTTCGGCGATCGAGACAATCAGGAGCGCTCCGCGTTTGTGCGCGATCTCGGCGATGGCTTCGACGTCTTCGATCGTGCCAAAGAAATTTGGCGACTGAATCAGCACGCATGCCGTGTCGTCGCTGACTGCCTTCTCAAGTTCCTCGAGATCAATTTGCCCGGAGTCAGTAAACGAAACCAATTTTTGCGGAATCGCCTGATGCGTCGCATAAGTGGTGAGCACCTCGCGATATTCAGGATGCACATTGCGCGCGATGACCGCTGAATGCCGTCCGGTGACGCGAGCTGCCATCATTACAGCCTCGGCCGCTCCCGTTGAGCCGTCATACATAGACGCGTTTGCCAGTTCCATGCCGGTGAGCTCCGCGATCATGGTCTGGAATTCGAAGATAGCTTGCAGTGTGCCTTGTGCAAACTCCGCTTGATACGGAGTATAAGAAGTCAGAAATTCGCCGCGCTGCACCAGCGCATCAATCACTACTGGACGGTAATGAAAATAGGCTCCGGCCCCCAGGAAACTGGTGTAGCCTTCGCCATTTTCTTTGGCTCGCTGCTTGAACCAGTCGACAATTTCCGACTCCGCCATTTGCCGGGGAATCGCAAGATCGCGCGAGAGGCGATACTCGCCCGGAATGGGAGCGAACAGTTCATCGATGGAGCGGATACCGATTGCCTGTTGCATGGCAGCGCGATCCGCGGGAGATTTAGGAAGATATCTCATAAGGATTTTCTATACGTAACTGTCTTAGATGTAATCACCAGTCACTTCGATTGTGGCATTCGAGAAGGCCATTGCAGAGGTGAAAGGTGAGATTGCAGAAGTAAGATCCTCGACTTCCAGTTACGATAGCGCCATCCAACGGGCTCACTTTTGACCTCTGACCTTTCACCTCTGCAATGATCTCTAGTGGCCAGCCTCTTCACTAACGTATTTCTCGTAATCTGCCGCCGATAGCAGCGCGTTCATCTCCGCCGGATCTTTTATCTTGATCTTGAGCATCCACGCGCCATGGGCGTCTTTGTTCACTTGCTCGGGAGCCGTGGCCAAGGCCTCATTCACGCTGGTGACGGTGCCAGAGACGGGTGCGTTCAAATCAGACACCGCTTTCACCGATTCGACTGTACCGAACGGCCTGCCGCCGGTGATCTCCGCTCCCACTTTCGGCAACTCCACAAAAACGATGTCGCCGAGTGAATCCTGAGCGTGGCTGGTGATGCCGACCGTACCGTCGGCCGTAATCCATTCATGTTCCTTGGTGTATTTGCGATCGGTAGGGTACGCCATGTTCGCTCTGTCTCCAGGCCTTTGCCAGTATCTTCCTTAGTGCCCTTTGTGCCCTTGGTGGTTTAAACTTTTTTCGGCCGCTTATAAAAAGGGGTAGGGACAACTCGTGCACTCACACCCTGCCCGCGAATCTCCACCTTCACCGAACTATCCACCGCCGAGTGCTCAGGCGGAACGTAAGCCAGCGCAATATTCTTTTTCAAAAACGGCGCCGGCGATCCGCTAGTGACGTAGCCAATCTCGCGCCCAGCGTCGTCGAGAACTTTATAACCGTCCCGAGCAATCCCGCGATCAACCATTGCGAGGCCGACCAGCGTTTTCTTTACGCCTTCCGCTTTCGCCTTCTCGAGCGCATCGCGCCCAATAAATTTCGGCTTGTCCATTTTGCAGAACCGATCCAGGCCGGCCTCCCACACATTGATGGTGTCGGAAATTTCGTGGCCGTAGAGTGGAAGTTTGCCTTCGAGCCGCAGCGTGTTGCGTGCACCCAACCCGCACGGAACGATGCCGAATTCCTTGCCCGCATCGAGGATTGAGTACCAGACGTGCGCGCTCGTCGCTTCGAGCGACGGAATATAAATCTCGAATCCGTCTTCGGCAGTGTAGCCGGTGCGGCCCATCAGAATGTTGTCGAGACCACAAAGTTTTCCACGCGCCACCCAATAAAACTTGACTGCACTCAAGTCAGCGTCAGTCAACTTCTGGAGCACATCAACTGCCTTCGGCCCCTGAATCGCAATCTGCGTAAAGTCGTCGGAGAGATGCTCCACCTTGCAGTCAAGCTGCCGCGTATTGTCGCGCACCCAGTTGAAATCCTTCTCGCGCGTACCGGCGTTAATCACCAACAGATACTCGTCTTCGCCCAACCGGTGGACGATGACATCGTCGACAAACGTTCCCTGCGGATAGAGCAGCGCCGAATATTGCGCCTGCCCAATCGCCAGCTTTGACGCATCGTTCATGGAGATATGCTGAACCGCGGCAAGCGCTCCCGGACCGGCAAGGCGGATATCTCCCATGTGGCTGACGTCGAAAATTCCAACGCCCGTACGCACCGCCAGGTGCTCGGCGACTATCCCTCCGCCAACTGAAGCAGGATATTCGACCGGCATATCCCAGCCGTTAAACTCCACCATCTTCGCGCCCATCTGGCGATGCACCGCGTTCAGCGCGGTCTTGCGGACGACGGGAGATGTTTCGACAGCGGACAAGAAGACCTCAATTCGAAATCTGGGATGACCTTCCGACAGTGGCTGGGCCGCCGGAATGTGGAACTGTTAAGTTAACATCCAGGCGGGAAGAGCGGCAAATGTGGGGGCCTATTGCAGTTCTCAGTTCTCAGTCTCAGTAAAGCAAAATCTGATGGGTATTAATTGTCCACATTATTTTTACTGATGGCGTTGCGGGGACGTTACCTCGGTTACGTTCTAGACCCGTGGGCCACGCTCTAGACTTTATGCATGCAGTCGACTAAGACTCGAACCAGCCGAATCCAATGTGCGCAATGCGAGCGCACCGAATCGGATTGCGCCTGCGAAAAATTCTGCGTGTATTGCCAGTCGCAGTTAGAAATAAGGCTCTGCGTCGACGGCCTCTACTACTGCGAAGCCTGCCGCACCGCGTGCGATTACCAAACGGCCGACTAACGCGCCTTAAATTACCACTGCTTCCTTGTATTCCCCGTACACCTTCCGCATCGCGTCTGAAATCTCGCCCACGGTGGCATTTGCCTCTACTGCGGCCAGTATTCTTGGCATAAGATTTTCTCCGGTGCGCGCCGTGTCTTCTACCGCTTGCAGCGCGGTTTTCCACGCGCCAGGGTTGCGCTTGGATCGCAGCGCCTTGAGCCTCTCGACCTGCTTCGGTTCGAGTGTTGGATCGATACGTTGAATCGGGACTGTGTGATCCTGTTCGATGTGGAATCGATTGACCCCGACCACAATCGCTTCCTCGCGATCGACAGCCTGTTGATATTCGTAAGCGGCGTTCTGAATTTCCTGCTGTACATATCCGCGCTCGATTGCTTCGAGCATGCCACCCATGGCTTCGATTTTTTGCAGATAGTCAACGGCTCGCTTTTCGATTTCGTTGGTCAGCGCTTCGATGTAATACGACCCCGCGAGCGGATCCACCGTCTGCGGCGCGCCTGACTCAAACGCAATTACCTGCTGCGTCCGCAGCGCAATGCGTGCAGAAGCTTCGGTCGGCAAGGCCAGCGCCTCGTCAAACGAATTGGTATGCAGAGACTGTGTGCCGCCGAGCACGGCGGCCATCGCCTGGATCGCCGTGCGCACGATGTTGTTCTCGGGTTGCTGCGCGGT
>PLBX01000205.1 GCA_003135495.1 Acidobacteriaceae bacterium
TGGCCCTCGATAAGAGAGAAGGCGCTGTCAAGGGCCACCCGCCTTTATTACCCGGCTTGGTCTACGCTTTCCTCGTAACGGACAGAGGTCGACTTTGCAGGAAGGTGGCGATCAGTGCGCCGTTTATTTGCAAGCCGCCGTTGTAGCGGACGAAGCCCTTCTTCCTGAAGCCATTCATAAATTTACTGACCCTTGCGCGGGTGGTACCAACCATCTCCGCCAAGGTTGATTGGCTCACCGTCAGTGGGCACTCTGGTTCTGATTCGTCGTTTATGTGCCCAAGCAGCAATAGAACCCGAGCCAGTCGCCTTTCACTGAAATTGAAGAATTGATCCACCAAGTCTTCCTCAATTCGAATAATCCGGGAAAGCAGATATGCATTAAACTGCGTCGCAAACTTCGCGTCTCGGTTGAGAGTGCGAACCATGCTCCCCTTTCGCAGTCGACTGATGTTGGACTGACCAATTGATCTCGCGGTGCAAATCCGCAGAGTTTGCCCTCCTAGACAGCCTTCGCCAAAAAAGCTGCCTCGCCGCAGGAAGGCGATTACGGCTTTCTTGTGACGTGCGGAAACCACGGTGAGCTTTACCGTGCCGCTCAGGATGTAGAAGACAGCATCAGCTCCGTCCCCTTGAGAGAAAACGACCTCTTTGTTTCGGTAGTTCCGAAAAGTGATCCCAGCACCGAACTTTTTGCGCAGAACCACAGGATTAAAACCGAGAGTACGTTCACTTGCCATTCGGGCACTAACCCTCAATAAAATCAGGAAATTAGCTGGTGCTGGCAATCGTACCCATCAAGTGCTAACCCGTCTAGATGTTCAAAATTGATCACTACCGAGACTATGCTGGACGAGTGATTGGCAACTCGGAAACTACTTCAACCGCTGGCGGCTTTTCCCTTTGACAGCAAACAAGAACTGCAACTGTCGCAAAATCGCGATTACACCAACTACCCGCCGTCCGGGTTCCCTTGGCCAGACCCGGCAATCCGCCATGGCCAGATTTGGCCGACAAGCCCGGTGCCCTCTATTTATCGGTATTGAAGATGTCAGCTTCGGCCTTCCAACCTCCGCCTTTCTGCTTCTTCCAGACCACCACATACTTCCCAAGGATGGTCATGGGTGCGCCTTGCGCATCGTTCAGCTTGAGTTCGAAGGTCCCAATGTCGTAGGCCATGTCTCTTGACTTCGCGACTTCTATTAGCGTGGGAGCAAAGCGCAAGGAGAAGCCTGGCTTGGNNTGAACGGCATCACCGATCCCGTTTCGGAATAGAAAGAGGCAAACTTTGCTGCATCCTTGCTCTCCGCTGCCCGTGACCATTCCGCATCCATATCGCGAATCGTCTGCTCATCGGTTGTTGCAGCTACAGCACCTATTCCAGGCGAGAGGATGCCAGCTGTAAGGACCAGTACCATCCAGAACTTTGCGTTCAAATTATGTCCTCCAGTACTAGACGACGGATTATACCCGCTCGCTGCCGCAAAAAAGGTTGAATCAGCTTGCGACGCTACCCCAATCCAAAAGACTTGAAACCCTTGAAGTAGGGAGGCGGATTGTCAATTGGCGTTAAATCGCCATTACACTAACTACCAGATGGCGCGGTCAGCAATTTCGGGGCGCCCGATTAGAAGGAAAGTTCGAAAATCGTCTGCTAGGGCCGACCAGTCTCCATTTTTCGCCATTTCACGAGGGAGCGCATAAGGGAAGGTTTGCCGTCTGGGTGTCCGACGATTCGCCTCACGAACGATTCTAGAGCCTGTGCGGACTCCGCACAGTGCCCATAGAATACCTGGCCGCATCCGCCGTTCAGTCCCTCACTCATTTTGCCTTGACCGATGAGCCGCCCGGGAGGAAAATTCTTCGGTTCTCGGACTGCCGAGTAGTTCTGCGCAGTCGCGTTCGGAGTCTTCGCGATGAAAACATTCATTTCAGAAATTGCGTCGGTGAGAAGTTTCCGTCGACCCAGCGCTTTGCGGCTCTGGCTTAGTTTGGTCTTTGTGATCGGGTTGGGTCACCTGCTTGGCTCTGCTCAAGAAGCGATTGTTCTGGTGGGATCTGGATCCAGTGTTCCCGCACCGCTTTATAACAAGTGGGCTCAGGAATACAACAAGCGCAACCCTTCGGTCCAGATGAAGTACGTTCCTATGGGCACTAGTGAGGGCATAACGCAGGTTGCCCACAGCAGCGGCGACTTTGGTGCTGGCGAGGCGCAACTTGCAGCTGCGGAGCGCAAGGCAGGGGACTTGATCGAACTGCCCTCTGTGTTGATCGGCATCGTGCCGATTTACAATCTGCCCGGAGTGCATACTGCGCTTCGCTTCAACGGAGAGCTATTGGCGGAAATTTTTCTCGGGGAGGTTAAGACATGGAATGCTCCCCAGATTGCGAAGCTCAACCCAGACACATCTTTACCGAGTCTGCCCATCAAGGTGATTTATCGGCCTGCAGGCAAAGGCTCGAATTACGTTTTCAGCGAGTTTCTTTCCAAGACCAGTTCCAAGTTCCGTACACAAATTGGAACTAGTCCTTCTCCCAAGTGGCCCGTGGGAGCGCCCGCCGAACGCAGTTCGGATATGGCCGACAAAGTGAAAAGCGAGACGGGCTCGATTGGATACGTGGAGGCTCAGTATGCAGTCAAGGCCAACGTTCCACATGGCATGGTACAAAACGCGGTTGGGAAGTATGTCGAGGCTTCGCCGGAATCTCTCAAGGCAGCTTGTGACGCGGTAGAGTCGCCGGGGTGGGACAAGTTTTCAGCTTCGCTAAGCAATGCCCCCGGCGCCGATGCGTTCCCCATTACGAGTTTCACTTGGCTGTACCTGCGCACGACTTCATCTGATTCTCGACGCGCGTCCGCGCTGACTGACTTGCTGAACTGGATGTACACCGATGGCCAGCGATTAGCGTCAGAGGACGGCTACGCAGAACTGCCACCAGCGCTGTTGGCGAAGGTTAAAACCAAGGCCAGTTCACTCCACTAGCGAAGGCTCGCTGCTAAGTCCACAATCCTCACTCTGCGGGGAAGAGCTGGGCTCTTGAATTTGCGTTTTCGATGGTCCTCTTCGGGTTATAATTCGCGGCGCTATCCGTTCCGAGGAGCCATTTCGCATGATACTAGCGGACATCTTCCTAGTGGTTCTCATCGTTGAACTATGGATTGTTGGTAGCACCCTTTTGGAGGCTCTCAAGGCCATAGGTGAGATGCTTGGGAGCTTGGCGGAGTTGATTCGAAATTCAAGTCGGGATTGAACGCCCTGCATGGTGCAATCGTGGTCGTGATGCAGCGTATAATTCGCGGCGTCCAAAAACCATGCGACAGTCGCTACAATGTGGAACTTCTCTCCTCATCTTGCCTATAGATGAAGGCGTTGCCGTCGCAGCGGATGATCTTGTCTACGAAGTCAGGGATGGGATTGCAGTTCCCGCTTTCGCTGGCGTCCACAAGGTCTTTGCCGCAAGCGACCGCGTCATCATCGGTACCACACAAAACATGTGGATAAAGATCGCCGAACCGATTTCCTTTGAATACCATATTGATAAATGGATTGCCGAGTTTATCCCGCCACAAAGCAGCTGCGCCGAATGCGATCCAGAGGAGGTCGCAACCAGAATCTATAACAAGGCGCGGCAGACATTTGAGCCGATAGACTCCCTGATTAGAGAAAGAAAGTGGAACAAACAAGCTCCAGGTGACACATTCGTCAATTATTTGGTGACTGGGTACGCCAAGGATCTCGGAGAATACTCGCTTTTTAACGTCTGGTTTCGGATTGACACGGATGGCAAAGGGCTGAATTTCTCCCCTGTCGAGAAAAAACTCACGCAGTCCAGACAACTCTCTTGGTACGGGGAAGATCAATTCTTCATTCGCGCCCAGCAAGGACTGAGTCCCGAAGCCGAAATGTTCACGCGCAGAAGGCTGGAATGCTCTGATCTTATTGACACGATTCTTCCCGACATCCATCCGCGCCTCAAGGAATCTGCCTCCTATATCTCTGGACTTATCAAGGTTGAATCGCACTTCAATAAAAATAAAGTTGGACGCTCTGTCAATCTGGTTGTAATTGACAGGGGCGCGGGGCGCAGCTATTCCGCCGCGCTCTAACTCTAATGGGTGCTGCCCTGTCACGGTGTCCTCACTTTACTGTGGAAATCGTTAGCAACATTGAATTAGGCCGGCGCCGCTTGGCTACGTCAAAAATAGACGTACGAACAGTGCTACGATCCATGCCCGTGTTCGTCTGGATTACTCATCGTCCAACTGACTCCATGATGTGCCACGTTCGGCAGTAACTAATTCAAATCGCCATGCAATTGGCCGCTGAGAGCTTCGACCTGAGTCAGTAAGTTTGACAATTGCGTCCGAAGTTCAACAATTTCGCCGGTGTTTCGTTCGCACAATTCCGCAAACTGTTCCTTGCACAGATAGACTTCCTTCCCGAGAGCTTCAGCTTTGCCTGCCATTTCGCACGCTCGATAGACTTTTTCGTAGCGATATTTTAGATCGGCGAGTGCTGGCCGTCTCGCTAGAGCTTCGTCAATCCAGCGCAATTCCTGCGAGAGAGCTTCTGTTACCGCGACTCGTGCTAGGAGATAAATCTCTACGATGATTAGGGGCCACCAGTTCCAAATAAAACTAATCATGTTCCTCCTTATGTCGCGAAGGTCTATGATTTGTCACTGAACTGGAGCCTCTTCGTAATGTCCGCGCTGCATTTCGTGCTTCCACTTTTCCATGACTAACGGCAAGAGTTCTTCTTGCGCTTTTTCGTCTTTCTCTTCGACTGCCTTGTCATAAACTCGTTGCGCTTCTTCGAAGCTGAAACTGTGAACCTTGTCATACAGCGGAGAGCCGGCAGCGCGCATCATGTAAGAGCGGATCTCGCGGGGTTCGATAGCACNNTGTAAGAGCGGATTTCCCGTGGCGCGATGGCACCTTTTTCCAAGGCTTCTTCGAGAGGCTTGGAGTCGCCTTTGCGTAAGCCGTCGATGACCCTTTGGTGCTCGTAATATTTCTCCCGCTGTTCGGGGGTAAACTCGCGGCTTGAGCCGTGCTCCTTGGAAATCTTGTAAGCCTCTTCCTCTGCGTGGCTGTGGAACTTCTTTACGTTTACCCCTACAAGTTTTAGGAGTGATTCTGTAATCTTGTCTGCCGTGCTCTGGTCGCCGCGATCACTGGTAAATGGCTGCAACGGAATGGGAATGTTTTGGCCGGTAGCTTTGCCGACGCCGCGAGCCATCGTGCTCAATCCCGAGCCAACATTGCCGCCGGCTACGTCTTTTGCTCCCTCTTTGAGTTCGTGGACGCCTTCGCCAGCTTCTCCAGCGAGGTTCGTTTTGTGGCCTTGAGCGTCATAGCCAGCTATTTCCTCAACGGCAGTACGGGCCATCGGGTTAAGGCGTCCGTAAAGAAATGATTGCGGGTCGGCCACCGCTCGCATTAGGTCAGTGGCGCGGGTTCGAATGGAGTATTCTTTCCCTTTGTACACAACACTGAGGGGCTTGTCCCAGTGTGGCTGGCCGTCGCTCATCTCGTTGAGCAGCCGGGCCAGGGTGTACAGGGCAACCGCACCCACGAGAATTGCGCGGAGATGGCTTCTCCCATAAGGCAGTGCGGCTTTAACTTCTGACTTGGTTGAGCTTTCGAGGAAGTCCGGTGCCAGCAATCCGAGACGAAGTACATCCTGTAGTGTTGGGTTACGGCCAAGCGCTTTGTAATTCAATCCGCCAAACGTTTCGTTTACCTGGTCCGCAGTGAGCATCCCAGCCTGATCTTCGCTCAAGTCTGNNGCTGTGCCGATGCCAGGAATCTTGGTAATGATTCCGCCAGAGGCCACGCCCTCGGAGAACTCCTGCATGGCGTGGAAGTCTGCGACCATCAACCCGTGGTCAACCGCGAAGCGCTGGTCTGTGTCTTCCAGATTAAGCGGCTCCCTTTTGAATACGCCATGCTCTGCCGCGCGCTCCGTCACCGTAAGTTGATGGAAGCCGGACAGGGACAGGATGACATGCTTGATTTCGCTCGATGCGTTGAGTAGCAATCGCCCAGGACGGAACTCGCTGCCCAATGCCTTTACAGTCCATGCCTGGAGCGCGGAGCGTGACAAGTTATTCTTTACGTGGTCATAGATGTCTGGGTGCAAATACGCGTCCCCCTGTACGAACACGGGCTTCTGTGTGTCGGGGTTCGTATCCGCCCACCTCCATTTGCGCAAGGCTGGATGGTCAAAGGGCTGATAATCTAGATAGTTCTGCCCCGCCTTCATGTTCGGCTTGATGAGATATGCGCCGTAGTCATCTTGACCGTCGCCGGGTATCTCAACTGCGCTAGCCTTGGCGATGGTTGCCAAAGGACGCCCGTCTTCCGCCTTGCCTGCAAATAGGCTTTGGATGTACTCGCGCGATGCGATCGCCTTGTTGAATGCTTGAATGTGCGCCGCGGTAAGGAATCCTACGTCCTTGTCCTTCGGCGTAAACCCTAATTTCTCGCCATCGAAGTAGGTTGGAATCTTGCGCTGTTTGGCGAAGGCGGGGTTTGGCTGTAGGCCAGCGAAATTGATTTGAGAAATGATCTTACGTGCCGCCCCTGGGTCTTTATCCCAGATGTGCTGGACATAGTTCTCAATCCCCTGATCGACAATCCCTGCTGCCTGCGCCTTCTTTAGAATTGAGTTGTGGAGATTAATGATGCCGCGTCCCACGTCCTGTTCTTCCGGGGTAAGATCCAGTGCCGCATCGTAGCCTTTCTTGTAGGCCAACTTGGATCGATCCGCCCATCGCTTGAGTGTTGCGTCATCGCCGCCAGCTTCAATCCAGTTCGACAGGGCCTCGCGTTTCAGTTTTGATGGTACAGCTTCTTTTATTTCCTTAGTGAACTGGCTAAGTTCCCACGCATTGGCGTTCTCCGCTCCGGTCCATCTGCGAGTTAGTTCCTGAATGCCGTCCCACTTTGGCGGTGCTGTTAGGTGTTCATAGGCATTGGCGGCTGCCTCAAATACTTTCTCACCAGCATTTAGCAATTTCTCCGGGATAAGCATTTCTGGAGTAGCAAAACCAGCTTCACTTCGCGATTCTGGCTTCTCCACGTCGCCCTTGCTGGGCTCTTGCTTGACGGGGTACTCTTTGAGAATCTTGTCGAGGATGCCTTCAACGCGATCTTTCTCTTGTCGACCTTCCGCGTTGGGCAGGTAGTAGATCGGCTGCACGCCACGCTCATAGATCAATCCCATACCCTTCAGCGTGTTGGCAATGTTCGGATTTGGCGGGATGAACTGGACGACTGACTGACGGTTAACCCTGCCGCGCTTAACCTGAATGCCTTGCTCTAGCGTGTAATTCAATCCATTCTTGAGTACGTCTGTGTGCAACTGCCCTGCATCCACCGTGCTCGATCCGCCAGTAATACGCTGCAGCAGTCCGCGAATCTCGTCTGCGGGAATATCGACGCCAACCACTCGCTTCCCGGTCTTGCTATCGACGGCAGTATAAATCTTCAACGCCTGGGATGATGCTTCTCGGATCGGATTCCACCAACGCAGAACCGCTCCGCCAATGAGGTGGTGATCTTTGGTTGTGTGTGCGGGTGCTTCGGCGTATTGCTTTTCCCATTGATCGCGCGCCCATTGTGGCGTATCTTCGGCTGCCCCCTTTACGTCCGCGAGCTTTGATTCAGCGTCTTTGATTGCCTGTTCGTCACGTTGAACTTTAGATGTTGCCCAGTCCTGCCCCGCGTATCGCTCTGCTGTGCGCTTGGAGTATTCTAGGCTGGACTTAGCATTCTCCANNGCGTTGCCGTTCTCGGGGGAGACTACGGACGATGCGGGAGTAACACTGCCACTTGCATGAACAATGGGACTCGCATCCATCACCAAGGAGACTTTGCCCTCCTTGTTCCGCATAATGACAGCATTCTTCTTGGCGTTGGCCTTAAGGGCTTTATCCAGCGCATTAACCGTCATCCGATTGGTACGCACATTGGCGTCGACTGGATAGTAGTAGGTTTCCGCTCCCGTCTTTGGGCCTTTTGAGATGCTCCTTTCTTCTTTAACCGAGAAGTCGTCGCCCGGCAGTGTCTTGACTCCTGTGTCGAGCGTTCCATCCTCAACTGCTTGTTGTACTGTGGCTTGGAAGATGTCGTAAAAATAGTTATAGACGGAGCTCTGTACGTCTGGATCCAGAGCCAAGAGGCGATTGAGTAACCGTGTAACGTTGGTCCGATCCGCTGGGGGTACAGTCATGCCGCCGCCACCTGGAGCACGCTTTAACACGCGGAGGTCGGTAAGAACCTGCATTCCAGTCAACTTCGTGCCGGGAATCTTTACATCCCGAAGCATGGCGTTATAAAAGGACGTTGTAGCCTGCCTGCCCTGGTCGCTCTCGAAGTTAACTTTCTCCATCATGTCCGCGCCGGCGTTGGCGTTGCTCTGGCCCTTCGAGAGTGCGCCCAGCGATCCCATACGCTTCGCGAGCGTCGAAGTGAAGCGTTTCTCTCCGCCCAGGTCGGAAGTCAGCATCTTGTATTCCGGTTGGCTGGCTTCGTTTGAACGATGGGTGCGCCCCATCATTTGCATAGCCTTGTCCGCGCTCCAGCCGGGCTGCAATGTGATATGCACGCGCTTCTGCTGGTTGACTGCATCATTGCCTGCGTGGAGTGATATACCAGTACCAGCCGCAGAGGATAAGATTGCCACCCGCTTTTTGCCGCCCTGAAAGCCGCGCATCTCGGAAAGATTGATTTCGTCTCGCTTAACGTTCGGGTCACCGCGCGGCACAAACTTTCCCGAGTCCTCGTCGTATCGCTCTTTCCTCCCGGTTAGTTCTGCAACTTTCTTCGGGCCGCCTAAGCTGTTAATTAGAATGTCCAGCGGGTTTGCTGGCATCTTGAGGTCGCGGTCTAACTGCGCGATAAGCTGGTCGCGCTCTTTCGCCGCCTGCGGATTGATAAGCGGAATATCTCGACCATCAGCATCTTTCTGGTATGCCGGAACTTTGATGGGATTGCCTTCGGAGTCCACGTCATCTACGAACTGTTGAATGGGGTAGTGCTCCCGCACTAAGTCCTTTAGCATCTCCCCAGGCCCAAAGTCGTAATCGGGAACTTCGTCAGAGTCTTCGCCGCCGCGGTCGCGGTTCTTTTCCCGGTTCTGCGCCGCTTCGTTCGTATTGACCAGCGTGATGACAACCGACTTCCCATCGGCCAGCGCCTTATTTGCCTGCTCTACCGCAGTCGGAATCTTCAAGGTGGTAAGCAGCACGTTAAAGAAGCGGAGTTGCGCTCCATAGAACAGCGACATAAAGCGCGCCTTCGCTTGGGCTCCGCCGTTTGTGGTGTTCTTGATCGTGTCCTCTGCCTGTTGAACCACAGAGGCCCACGCCTTTGATGCTGTCCGGTAAAGGTCTTTTTGTTCTTCGCTTAAAACGTGTTCAACTTCTTCGTAAGTCACGCCCTTGTAACTAAGGGTGCGCGACACGTACTTGCCTTGTGCCTTCAATTCACGCGCAACCATCTCCATTGCGGACATCCCGCCAGAAGCGATTTGCGCTTGGAACTCCCCAAAGCCATTAGGGAACGGAGTGCCAGCCCCCCACAGTCCGAGCCGATCGAGGTATCCGAGGTTAATAACGTCAGTCGCAGCCGTAGCAGAGAGCGAGACAGAACGCAACTTCGGATTGTCGGCCATCAGCTTCTTAACGGCTGCGCCGATTTGCGACACTTGCTGCGCATTGGCAGCTACTGCATTCTTTAGGTTGTGAGATTCGTCATAAAGGATATACGCGCCCTCGGCGCTGTCTTTGCCCTTTAACCACTCCTGCAGTTGATTCACCCTGGAGTTGCCATTCTTGTCCTCAGAGCGAATCAGCGCGTAAGTCGAGAAGAGAATGCCTTCGTGATCGACTGGAGTACTGGCGGAGATCTTACCGAAGGGTTTAATCGTCTTCGCGAGGTCGTCCGCGCCAATGCCTTTCAAGTCGCG
>PLBX01000172.1 GCA_003135495.1 Acidobacteriaceae bacterium
GCATCGATGGATCGGGAACGAACACGCAGTGTGAAGCGTAGCCTGGCGAGGCGGCATACATGCGCGCTTCCTTGCTACCTTCGGGTTCGATGCCCACGAAGCCGCTAAATTCAGTTTCGAGTGCGGAGATGACGGCCGCGCCATTGGCTTTTTTCTCGACGAGCTTGAATCCCATCGTCGGGTATTTTGTAATCAGCGCGCGAATATGATTGAGTGATTCAGCGAATGCCCAGCGTCCGCGAATCTCATCCAGCAGATATTTGCTTACGCCTTTGCGGCCCCACGCCTGGCCGACAACGTGACTAGGTTCTTTCGACTTCGTGTCACCGAAGTTCATGTCCACCGACAGAACGATTTCATCGAACTTTGGCGGGATCGTCGCTTCGTTCCAGTATTGGAACCAAGTGCGCTGGATGATGAGGCCGCCAAGCGGTGTGGGCCGTTGCTGAAACTGGCCGGTTGCTCGGTACGGGCCCAGCTGGGTTGTGAGCTCTCTAACCTTCATGACCGCTCATTCAACCTTTCCCGCAACGCCTTGCCGGTCCTGAAAAATGGATGGGCGCTTGCTTCAACGGTAACGATTGTTCCGGTGCCTGGATTGCGTCCTGTGGGAGCATCACGCTTTTTGACGGAAAAAACCCCGAAGCCACGCAGTTCAACCCGGCCGCCCCTGACCAGTGCTGCGGCGATTTCATCAAAAATGGTATCGACAACTCTTTCAACAACGCGCATGTAGAGGCGCGGATGGCGTTCCGCCAGGCGCAGGATTAATTCGCTCTTGATCATGTTGCGGCCAATTTTTACGTGTTCTTATTTACGATTTCGAGGATAGATTTTGAAGAAAACCGGGTTTCCCCGACAGTAAGGGGCCTGAAAGCGAAGTGCAAGAATTTCTGATTCGGCGCACGATGAAGTTCTCGCCATTCAATTGGGCTTTTCGGTTATGGTAAGACCAGCAGTGGACGGAGCGCGGCAATGACCGAAAACGTAGAAGCGGTGCTGCGAAAAACACCACTCTTTGCGAGTCTCACGGAGCAAGAGATGCACGCTCTGGCTACGCGAGTAAGCAAGAAGCGCTTTCAACGGGGCGAGCTACTATTTGGAGAAGGCGATTCGTGCACGGGCCTCTTCCTGGTGGCGTCAGGCAAAATTCGCATTTTCAAGATGTCACCAGCGGGTCGTGAACAAGTCCTAGCTGTGGAAGAACCGGGGAGTTCTTTCGCGGAGCTTCCGGTGTTTGATGGCGGTAATTATCCTGCCTCGGCGTCCGCGTTGGAGGATGCCGAAGTGCTCTTCATCTCGCGCAAGGATTTTCAGAATTTCTGCCGCGAGCATCCGGAAGTGGCACTCAAGGTACTTGCGGTAGTTGGCGCACGGTTGCGGCGTCTGGTCGGGATCATCGAGGACTTGTCGTTCACGACGGTGAGGCACCGATTGATCGCCCTCATCCTGCGACTAGCACAGGCGAACGGAACGGCCTCGAAAGAGGGCGTCCGCGTGGAGCTAACGAAGACCCATCAAGACCTTGCGGCGGAATTAGGAACAGTGCGAGAACTCGTGTCGCGCAATCTCAGCCGGCTCCAGGCCGAAGGGTTCCTGGAAGTAGACGGCCGCAAAATCATAATCAAGGACCTCTCGGGTCTAAGACGCGAACAGACCTCTTTCGAGTAATCCATTTCCTTTTCAAGTCTTTCCGCGAGTCCAGTGACTTTGGTCACTGCCTCCTCGCGGTCTGCCGTCTACCATTTGCATCGTCACGGAGGTGGTCATGAGTTTCACTAGCGAAACCAAGGTAAAAGATATTGCGCTTTCGAATCCAGCGNNGCAAATTCTCGAAGATGCCGGGCTCGACTACTGCTGTGGTGGCGGAAAGTCACTGCATGAAGCGTGCCTGCATGCAGATGTTCCGGCTGAAGAAATCCTGAACCGTCTGCGTGAAAACAGCAAACACGTAAATCCCGACGAAGCAAACTGGGCATTGGCACCCCTCGGTGATCTGACACGGCATATCCGTGAGAGACACCATCGGTACGTTCGTGACGCAATCGCTCGGGTTCAACCCCTGTTGGACAAGGTAGAAGCAAAGCACGGAAAGAGTCACTCCGAAATTGGAGATATCCGGAGACTCTTCACCGAAGTTGGGCGAGAGATGATCATGCATATGCAGAAAGAGGAACAGATTTTGTTTCCGTACATCGACGCACTGGAGAAGGCGACAAGTGCACATAGCTCTGTCGAGCCCCCCTTCTTCCAGACGGTGAGGAACCCGATTCACGCCATGATGAAAGAGCATGATGCTGCGGGAGAATTGGTGAAGCAGATTCGCAACGCCAGTTCGGAATACACGGCTCCTGCGGACGCATGCACAAGTTATAAGGCTCTGTACCAGGATTTGAGGGAGTTCGAACGGGACCTCCATCAACACGTGCATTTGGAGAACAACATTCTCTTTCCGCGTGCGGTGGAGATGGAAGCCGCGGCTGTCTAAGGGAGGCGCCATGTCGATTCCACTCAAAGCGCCTGTAGCAGCGGCCAGAAGCGAGCGTCCTTCCTCGCTCTCTCCCGCCGAGATCATGGACATTGCCCGCGC
>PLBX01000296.1 GCA_003135495.1 Acidobacteriaceae bacterium
GATACGTAAAGCCACTGAACTTGTAGCCCGCGATGCGACGGTTTTGGTGACAACGCTTTGTATGATTTGTCACCTATCCGGGTGTTTGTCGATACAGACTTCCGTGCGACACCGCAATTAGCCTGAATCTTGTTTCGGGAGATCGCTATGCGGCGACGTGTTTCACTCAGGAGTGTTGCCATGGGAAATCGCATTACCTTCGTCTTGCTCGCCATGCTGGTTGCTCTGGCTTTTAACCAGGCGGTTGCACCCAGGGGCGCGGCTTCTACAGACCAGACCACGTCTGTGCTGACTTATCAGTACAACAATTTGCGAAGTGGAGCGAATATCAACGAGACGACATTGAACCCGTCTAACGTTAATGTGAGCACCTTCGGAAAGCTTCACTCATTTCCCGTCGACTCGCTTGTTTACGGACAACCCTTATATGTTCCAAACCTGCAAATTGCAGGGGGCGTACACAACGTCGTGTTTGTCATAACCGAGAACAACAGCGTTTATGCGTTCGATGCCGACTACAAGGTTTCGACGCCCCTGTGGCACACCCGCGTTGGTACTCCGGTTCCGTGTAGCGCCAGCCAGCCGGTGCCAGGATCCAACTGCAACTTGGTGTACCTCACCTCCGTAGACGGTATCACGTCAACGCCGGTGATTGACCTCACTCAGGGAACGCACGGCGCCATCTATGTGGAGGCACGAACCGACCCCAAGAACGCTGGGAAATACTTCCACATTCTTCATAAGTTTGATCTCTCTATCGGAAAAGACATGTCGGGAAGCCCAGTGGGGATCAGAGGGAGTGTTCGGGGCACGGGCAGGGACAACATCAATGGTATCGTGACCTTCAACCAAAATGCAGAAAACGACCGCGGGGCGCTCCTCCTGGCCAACGGAATCGTTTATGTGCCCTTTGCCTCCATCAATGATGCTCCCATTTTTCACGGCTGGATCTTTGGATATGACGCCACTACCATGAAACGGCGTTACGTATTCAATACCACTCCCAACAACAGTACGAATCACGGTGGAGACGGTGAGCAAGGGGGAATCTGGAATGGAACGATAACCGCCGACGCGAACAACGTCCTCTTCAGCACGACAGGAAACGGAACCTGGGACAATACCGTGGCCGACTGGGGCAATTCCTACCTGAAGTTAAACCCGGGCACGAGCACGTTGGAAGTGGCTGATTTTTTCACACCCGAAGCTCTGGCTTTTGACACCCACGACACAGATCTTGGGACAAGCGCCGCGATTCTGTTGCCCGATCAGACCGGCACCTATCCGCACGTGATGGTGGGCGGGGACAAGAACGGAACCGTCTATGTCGTGAGCCGCGACAACATGGGCAACTATCACAGTTCCGGAGATCAGATACTCCAGGAACTTCCGGGAGCGGTGGGCGTCCATGTACCAACCGCCGGGGACTGCAATAATACTCATAATGACTGCAACTACGGCACTCCTGCGTACTGGAACGGAAACGTCTATTTCTCCGGCGTGAACGATAACGTGAAAGCGTTTGCATTCGCCAATGGGCAATTGTCCGGGCCGATGTCCAAGTCTCCTTCCACCTATGGCTATCCAGGAGCCACCCCCGCTGTTTCTGCAAACGGCACGACCAATGGGATTGTGTGGGTGATTCAGCCCGTCATATCCATCCTGCACGCCTACGACGCCACCAACCTGGCGAACGAGTTGTACAACACTACTCAAGCGTCCGGCGGGCGGGACTCACTGGGATCAAACACGAAATTCGCCCCACCCACCGTGGTGAATGGCAAGGTCTACGTAGGCACCAAGAATGCCGTGGTCGTCTATGGCTTGTTGCAATAGACCAGCCGCTTCCGCCTACCTCAAAACCGGATTGCAGCTTGGACGGAAAGCAAAAAGCAAGGGCGATGCGCCGCTTTACGCGGTTTACGAATGCGTTCAGTAAGAAGCTGTCGCACCTTGTTAGGGCGGAGCCGCGTCAAGATATAATCCTGCTCAAGGTGGACCAACAAAAACAGTGGCCTCGGCTAATCGGCAGTGGGTTCACCGCCGCAATCGGAGTGGTCCTGACAGGCTACGTCGCCGCACTGACTCTTCGGGCTGCGCTCTGGCAATCTCCGCATCATTTTCACTGGCTTCTACCAGTGGGCACCTTTTTGCCTGCACGGGCTACGTTGGCGGTCAACGTGGCACTCTACGCGTGGTTGTTATAGCTATGCATCGTGTTTCCACGGGCCTTGCACGGGAAAGAACGCGTTCTCGTCATAGGCTGGGAACTGAGTTTCCTGCTGGGCCTCATTCAAGGGTTGGTGTCGCCATCGCTCGCGGCCCTCATTCAATACGTCAGGGCGGCCAGCATAATGGTCGCGTTCTTCGCTGCCGTGGCAATCCTCATAGAAGGCTCGGTAAGCGGCAACTCTGCGCCTGATAGCAACGTTCCTGAATGACTGTTGTAACATCGCCATTACACTAACTACGAGCCGTATTCTCAATTAGTGAAATCGCCTGTGGGTGTTGAAAAACTCCCTTTTCGCCCTAAACAGCCAAAATTGGGGGATAGAAAATGTCTGCCCCACCCGAGAAGATCGATTGTAGGGCTTCCTGGCGCAATTTTATTTTTGCGAATTTCGAGGGTAGGAGTTTTTCAACAGCCACGCCTGTTAACGTCAACTGTCCCTGCATGGTAGGCTGGGCTCATCCAGCTCGTGCGGGGCACCGCATAGAATCAAGAAGACTTCTTGCGTGGGAATGGTGTGAGCATGGAGACACTGCTTTGATAGCTGCGGTATTGTTCCCCATGGAATCTCAGGAGATCTCGCTCCTCCAATTGAACCGCCACCAGTATGTAGGCCGTGGTCATGACAGCGAAAAAGAGGTGCCCCGCCGTCATGGTGGGCGTACTCCAGAAAGCAATAATGAAGCCGAGATACAACGGATGCCTCACAAACTTGTATGGTCCAGGAGTCACAAATCCCAAAGTCTTAAACTCCTTGCCAGCGAAGAAGCACCACACCTGCTTTAGACCAAATAACTCGAAGTGGTCGATCAGGAAGGTGCTGATCAGCACGATTGCCCATCCAATAAAGAACAGGACACGCAAGGCCATAATTCCCATGGGATTCTCAACTCTCCAGATAGGCCGCAGCAAGGGCTGCCAAAAGCGAATTAGCAGCAGAAGCGCGAGACTCGCGAAGAGCACATAGGTGCTGCGTTCGGCGGCGGTCGGAATGATAGTGGTCCAGGCGCGCTTAAAGAACTGGCGAGCCATGATGCTGTGCTGTAGGGCGAAGAGGGACAGCAATCCGGCGTCGATTAAGAGCCTTTCCCATAATGGGGACATGACAGAGCCCGGTGCCGCATCCATGTTGAAGACGAACCAGATGGCATAGAGAAATGTGGCGAAGAAGATCGCATAGCAAACTAGCCCATAGGCCAGAATCGCATAACGTTTCATTGATATGTCTCCGATTGGTCCTGCTGACCGGACCGATCTTTTGTACCAAGTGGATTGTTAGTGTAACGCCTTGTTGAAGGGCCTGAAGGGCCCAGCATTTTTGTACCAAGCTGGGAGTTAGTCTCCGGCTGGTTTAAGTTCAGTCAGATCGCGGCTAGCCGCGAT